>CAZTVB010000491.1:0-2500 GCA_964616315.1 uncultured Rikenellaceae bacterium | reverse complement strand
TATCCACCATATAGCGTAGTCCTGAAATCTCGGTTAGCGCACTTTTCAGCTGCATTACTTTAATTTTTTTACATCATAAACTGGCATTTGCAGGGCATCCTGCATAGCCGCCTTGAGTTCGTCGGAACTCAGTCTGTACCCTTGTGGCGATATCGGATTTATGCAAACCGCCGCAAGTTTTGTTTTGGTTGCCACCCTAACTTTTCCTCCTTTTTTGATGAAGGAGTAGTACACATCGGGAGTAGCAAATATCTTAGTAAAATCCTTAACAATCAACTCAATGTTAGCTACATTTTTCTGCATCCGCAGAAATTCGAACAGGTTATTGCTTGTAGCGCCCGCAACAAACAGCCTATTGCCGTAGCTGAATATTTTATCCTTTGCTTTTTCAAGCATAAAAACCGACTGCACATTAAGGTCGTGCAGGTTACTCTCGGAATCAACGGCGAATATTCCCGATTCTACAAAATCGAGTTTCCGTTTCAACTCTGGCTCCACCTCGGGTAGATTTATTAAATCCACCACGTATTTGGTTTTGCGAACCAACTCTGGGATATTTGCAGAGTAAGCCGCACCTGTGGCAAGCACCATTCCCTCAGTCACCGCTGGCGATGCAAGGCTAAGCCTCGATAAGGCACCGTCAACAATGGTTAAATCAACATCATATTTATTCATCTCCGCTATTATTGCCTTTAGGCAATGCGTATCGGGCGGCCCAGAAAGTAAAACCTTGTCGGAACTTATTGCCTTTGCAATAACCAGCCTCCCCAGCGAAGTATGAATATTGCTAACGTCTAAAATTTCGGATGTTATTCGGCGTTGCAAGTAGTGCTTCTCCGCCGATATAAAAATCATTCCTTTGTAGATGCGAATCTCTGGTTTTTGAGTGTTTGTGACTATATCGCGGCTCTCTCCATCAATCCCAATGGACGTAAGAGCAATCCGCTTATCTATATCCTTTAACCTATCAAGAACATAGTTAAGACACTCCGTTTTGCCAGTATTCTTCTCGAGTCCTACAATTGAAAGGCTTTTGTAGGTGAGCAGATCATCAATGAATGGCATCCTATTTCGCCCTCATTTATTATTACTTACAAAAAACACGAAGACGCATTTTTCTAATCTAAAATCGGTAAAAAACCAAAAAAGAATAGCAATGCGTCTTCGCGCTAGAACGTATTAATGAATATTCCTCATTTTACGAGTTAATCTTTCAGGCTCAATTGAAAGTTGGTCGCCGTGCATTAAGCCTGCGATACCATCCTCAAATTTATGGCTTTTGCAATCATCGCACTGGCACTCGTTCTTGTAATCGGTAGGCTCAGTGTAGGTTGTAATAACTCCCTCGAAGTTACGAAGGATAACCTTGCCTGGCATTTGCGAAATAACGTACTGAGGCATAACTGGTGTTTTACCACCACCGCCTGGAGCATCAACCACAAATGTTGGAACAGCGTAACCGGATGTGTGTCCACGAAGACTCTCAATAATCTCGATACCCTTAGAAACTGGTGTTCTAAAGTGCTCAAGACCCATCGAAAGATCACACTGGTAGATGTAGTAAGGACGAACACGCATCTTAACCAAGTTGTGAACCAACTTCTTCATTACGTTTGGACAATCGTTAACTCCACGCAATAGAACCGATTGGTTACCTAGTGGCACACCGGCATTGGCTAGTTTATTACAAGCCTCAACGCTCTCGGGTGTAACCTCGTTAGAGTGGTTGAAGTGTGTGTTTAACCAAATTGGGTGATACTTCTTTAGCATATTCACCAAATCGTCGGTAATACGTTGTGGAAGAACCACAGGAACGCGACTACCAATACGAATAATTTCCACGTGAGGAATTGCACGAAGGCGAGCAATAATATCTTCTAAAATACCATCGCTAACAAGTAGTGCATCGCCACCAGAAAGTAACACGTCGCGCACCTCTGGGTGATTGGCAATGTACTCAATTCCTTTGGTGATATTATCCTTTGGAGTTGCAGCATCCTTTTGACCAGCAAATCTACGGCGAGTACAGTGGCGGCAGTACATTGAGCACATATCGGTGATAAGGAAAAGAACCCTATCAGGATATCTGTGTGTTAAACCGGGAACTGGTGAATCGCCATCCTCGTGCAATGGGTCCAACAAATCTGCTGGCGAAGTGTGTGTCTCCGCAGCAGAAGGGATTGCTTGCTTACGAACTGGACAGTTTGGGTTATTTGGGTCGATTAGAGTAAGGTAGTATGGAGTAATAGCCATACGAAGAGTCTGTAACGATTTACGAATACCCTCTTCCTCCTCAGCAGTTAAGTTGATGTACTTCTTTAACTCCTCAAGTGTCTCTATACGATTACGAACCTGCCACTTCCAGTCGTTCCAATCGTTGTCCGATACGTTAGGAAAAAACTCCTGACGTCTGCTTTTATTCTGAAAATTAAACATACAGCTTATTAAATAAATTACGTATATCCTCTGATTCCCTAATTATGCTAAGAGTAAGGTCGGC
>CAZTVB010000490.1:0-2502 GCA_964616315.1 uncultured Rikenellaceae bacterium | reverse complement strand
TTAAGTTCTCTTTTTTATATGAAAATCTGCGCCTTTTTTCTTTTCCTTTGATTTGTCATTTTGGGTATGTCCAAAAAGTTCATCCCATTTCTGAACCAGTGCGGCAAGCCGTTCGTTATGATTTTCGGTTTGAGTTTTTTTCTTTGTTAGTTTTGGCTTTTCGTAGGCGTTGAGCGAATTCAAATCTACAGCCACAAGCAAATCGCCATTATTCCTTTTAACGTGCTTTAGGGGCAATGGGTTTAATACTCCACCATCAACAAGCAGTCCATTATTGAGTGTGACCGGAGTAAATACGCTGGGAATCGAAATAGAGGCGCGTATGGCTTTCAACAAACTACCCGATTGAAAAATGCACTCTTTGTTGTTTAAAACATCTACCGCTACAGCCGCGTAGGGTATTAGCAAATCCTCAATGTTGATGTTGGGTATAAGGTTTAGTTTACGCATTCGCTCAAAAACCTTATCGCCTTTTACAAATCCCTTTGTGGTGAGCGTAAAATCTATTAGAGAGAGAACATCTTTCTTATTCAGGGTAATAACCCAATCTCTGAAATCATTAAGTTTTCCTGCAGCAAGTAACCCTCCAACCAAGGCTCCCATGGATGAGCCTGCTATAGAGGTAATGTTATAACCTCTTGTTTGCAATTCGTCAATAACCCCAATGTGTGCAAGCCCTCTAGCTCCACCACTCGACAGTACCAACGCTACATTTTTCGATTTACTGGAGGTCTTCATCGATTCGAATTAATAAAAGTGTTGCGATATCTTTATGTATTGTCACCCTGAACTTGTTTCAGGGTCTCACTTTGAGATGCTGAAACAAGTTCAGCATGACTGATAAGTTAACAATTACTAATGGTTAGTAATCAATCCTGCTTGCCTTATTGTCCCATTCACGGAAAGGTAAAATACCTTTTTCAGGGTTAACCTGAATAAATGGAATACGACGACGGTCGAAGCTGAGATTGATTTCATCGTAGATAAAACCATCATCGAAACCGTGGTACGATGCCATATGTTTGTTTCCCGAAAAATACACAGCGTCGAATCGAGCCCAGTATATTGCTCCAAAGCACATGGGGCAGGGTTCACACGATGTGTATAGGACGCAGCCATTTAGCTGAAAAGTATTTAAGTTTTTGCAAGCATCCCTGATAGCCATTACTTCGGCATGCGCTGTAGGATCGTTGGTTGAGGTTACGTGATTGTTTCCTCGTCCTACAATTTTACCATCCTTAACAACGATTGCGCCAAACGGTCCACCCTCATTAGCCAAAACACCTTTGATTGCAAGGTTAATGGCTTCATCCATAAATGATTCGTGATTGTTCATATCTATTTAATATGTTGTACTAATTTACAAAGAATAGAGTAAATATTGTTTGAAAACTAACAAAAATAAACCTTGAATATCAATATTAAAAACCTAGGCCTTAACTTGGAAATAATGCGATGTTTATTGGATCAGGCATAAAAAAGTTCCAATCTTTCGACTGGAACTTTTAATTTCTGTAGAAAATAAAACCAATTATCCTTTTGCAATTGCTCTAATATCGTCGCTTGACATCCGTTGGAAAACTTTTAGTTCAAATATTGGCAATGCTGCCATTACATGATCCAGAACATCGGATTGAATTTTTTCGAATTGAACAAACCTTTTATCCTCAGTAAAACAGTATATTTCCAAAGGAATTCCATACTCCAACGATTGCAATAACCTAACAATAAGCGTTGCATTCTGATTAATCATAGGGTTTGTTTTTAAGTATGTTTCAATGTAATACCTGAAAATACTTAAATTGGTTGGCATTCCTGAACTTAGCATCATGGCCTGATCGGCATAGTCGATACCTGAGGGAATGTCTAGCGATTCAATATAATCCTTAATGCTCGTTATTTTTTTATATTTCTGAAGCATATCGGGTGTGCAGAACTGAACAGTTTTAATATCGATGTAAATAGATCGTTTTATTCTGCGACCATCAGACTCCTCCATTCCTCTCCAGTTTTTGAAACTCTCGTTAATTAATGCGAATGGTGGAATTGTAGTAATTGTATTGTCGAAGTTTTGAACCTTAACTGTAGTAAGGCTGATATCTTTTACTGTTCCATCGAGGTTTCGTGATGGCATTTCAATCCAATCACCAATCTTAAGCATATCGTTAGCTGAGAGCTGGATTGATGCAACTAACCCTGTTATGGTATCCTTGAAAACTAACATCAAAATTGCTGTGGATGCACCAAGTCCAACCAATATTGAACTGGGATTTTTGTTGATGATTATTCCTATGATAACAATTGCACCAAAGGTGTAAAGTATAATTTTAATAACCTGTAAGTATCCTTTAATTGGGCGACTTTTAGCGTAGGGTAAGCCTTGGTAAATCTCGTTAACAGTATCCAAAAAAGAGTTTACAACTAGAAGCGCAGCAATAACCATATAAATTTTGGTTAATGCTTGAATGAATATGGTAACTTTAGGTGAGTAGTCGTATAAGG
>CAZTVB010000489.1:0-2504 GCA_964616315.1 uncultured Rikenellaceae bacterium | reverse complement strand
CAATGATGCTTTTTGAATAACCAAAATTAACCATTTGCAAGCACAAATTTTCTGGTATTTCGGAATAATAAGGTGCCTTTTTTGTTATATTTATAAGATAATTCTAAAGATTTGACTTATGGCTACTAAGAAACCCAAGAAGATTTTTGTGTTGGATACCAATGTTATTTTGCACGATTTTCATTGCATTTACAACTTTGAGGAGAACGACATTGTGATTCCAATTGTTGCGCTGGAGGAGCTAGACCATTTTAAGAAGGGCAACGAAATGATTAATTATCATGCCCGTGAGTTTGTTAGGGAACTTGATAAAATTGCTGGCGACAAACTTTTTAACGGAGGAATTCAACTAGGGAAGGATTTGGGAAAGCTTAGAATTGAAACAGGGAAGCCTTTTTCCGATGCTATGAGCGAATCGTTTGCCGAGAAAAGTCCTGACCACAGAATTCTTGCCATTACCCATTTTTTGGCAAAGAATAACGCTGATAGACCCGTAATCCTTGTTACCAAGGATATCAACCTGAGGATGAAAGCAAAATCGTTGGGTATTGTTGCTCAGGACTACCTTTCCGATAAAGTTCAAGACGTTGATTCTCTGAAAAAGGATGTTGAGACAGTTGAAGGCCTTAGCGATTCCGATATCCAAAAAATGTACGATGTACACGAAGGCTTAAAAGCCAAGGATATCAAGTTAAAGCCCTATGCAAATCAATACTACATCCTGAAAGGGAACAAATCTAGCGCACTAGCGCGTTTCGATAAGGTTACTGCAAAACTTGATAGGGTTGAGAAAGTTCGCGCATACGGCATTGAACCTCGAAACTCGGAGCAAGCATTCGCTTTCGATGCTCTTTTACGTCCCGATATTCAACTTGTTGCATTAACAGGTAAAGCCGGAACAGGTAAAACCTTATTGGCACTTGCCGCAGCGTTGCATCAGGAGGATAAGTTTGACCAAATTTTGTTGGCAAGGCCAATTGTTGCCCTTTCGAACCGCGATATTGGTTTCCTTCCTGGCGATATAAATGATAAAATTGGGCCTTACATGCAACCACTGTTCGATAATCTTACAGTAATTAAGAATAAGTTTAAATCGACTAGCAAGGATTACATGCATATTGAGGAGATGTTGCGTACCGAGAAGTTGGTTATTACTCCGCTTGCCTATATTCGTGGTAGGAGTTTATCAAATGTATTCTTTATTGTGGATGAGGCTCAGAACTTAACTCCTCATGAGATTAAGACCATTATTACTAGAGCAGGCGAGGGTACAAAGATTATTTTCACTGGCGATATCCATCAAATTGACCATCCATACTTGGATATGAAATCGAACGGATTAACCCACCTAACCGATAAGATGCACGGACAGGAACTGTTTGCTCATGTTAACCTTGTTAAGGGAGAGCGTAGCTACTTGGCCGAGTTAGCTAGCGATTTGCTATAAAGTAGTTTGAATGAAACTATAAGGAACCATTTGGAACGTAGTGAGGAATCTCATCAACAATTGAGATTCTTTGCTGCGTTAAAATGGTAATTTTGTATTTAACAAAAAATGAGACTATGCGCAGAGAGTTATTTATTCTTCGGCACGCAAAATCGTCGTGGAGCGAGGTTGATAAGAGCGATAAGGATAGGGCACTTAAGCCCAAAGGGATTAAGGATATTGCAAACCTGACTAAAGCAGTAAAGGATACTGTGAAAAATCTCGATTTAGTTGTTACAAGTCCTGCCAACAGGGCTGTTCATACATCTGTGCTATTTGCCGAGGGTATTGGTTTCCCTATGGAAAAAATATTGCTGAACAGGAAAATTTATGATGCAGATGAGGCATTGATTCATGAGGTTATATCCAATCAACCCTCCGATATTAAAAGTTTGATGATAGTTGGGCATAATCCAACACTATCGTACTTTGTGAATGGCTTTTTGCCAGAACCAATATTTGAACTACCCACATCGGGATTTGTATGCCTATACTTTGACACTCCTGATTGGGCAAGCATAACAAAATCAGCATTAGTAGAGTTCAATACTAGTTTTATACTCACCGAATAGAAAATTAACAATTTGATAATACTTTAATAATAAGTAAATTGTAAAGGAATTCTACCTTTAAAGGTTAGAAGTTTTTAATATGGCAAAGAATATTCAATTAGTAAACAGAGAGTTAAGTTGGTTGTCGTTCAACGGAAGGGTGTTGCAGGAAGCCGAAAATCCTGAAGTACCTGTTATTGAACGATTGAAGTTTCTTGGTATTTTTTCCAATAATTTGGATGAGTTTTTTAGGATTAGAGTAGCCACTCTGCGCCGCTTATTGGTTGTTGAGAAGGGTGCAAAAAAGATAATGGGACAGAATCCTCGTAAGATTCTTGAGAAGATTCAGCGGATTGTTATATCGTATCAGGCTAAGTTCGATTTAATTTTTGCAGATATTATTAAAGAACTAAAAAAAGAAAATATATATCTAATTGACGAGAAATGTTTGCAGCCAAGTCAGACTG
>CAZTVB010000488.1:0-2519 GCA_964616315.1 uncultured Rikenellaceae bacterium | reverse complement strand
CCCCACCACAATTGGCGTGAAAGACACCAATCCTTCACATTCTCCATCCAGTGGCGGTAAGTGTTTACAAACTTAGGAGGATATAACTCTATGTCACCATTGATAACTGAATCCAGAGCTGGTTGCGATAATTCCTTCATCCTAAGGAACCACTGCATGGATAGTTTTGGCTCAATAACGGCATCGGTACGCTCGCTAAAGCCAACTTTGTTAACGTAATCCTCAATTTTAGCAAGATTCCCAGCCTTCTCCAAATCGCCAACAATAACCTTACGCACCTCGAACCTATCCATTCCAACATAGAGCTGGGCTGCGGGGCTTAGTGTTCCGTTATCGTTGAAAATATCGATAGACTGAAGCCTGTGCTTCTCGCCCAACATATAGTCGTTGATATCGTGGGCTGGAGTAACCTTCAGTGCTCCAGTTCCAAACTCCATATCAACGTAATCATCGTAAATAATAGGCACACTGCGGTTGATAAGCGGCACAATAACGTGCTTACCTTTTAAGTGTGTATAGCGTGGATCGTTTGGATTAACGCACACTGCAGTATCGCCAAGAATAGTTTCGGGGCGAGTAGTTGCAATGGTTACAAAACCATCCTCTCCATCAATTTTATACTTTAAGTAGTAGATTTTACTTTGAACCTCGCGGTAGATAACCTCCTCGTCGGAAACAGCGGTTTTAGCCTGAGGATCCCAATTCACCATGCGAACTCCACGGTATATATTGCCTTTCCTGTAAAGGTCTACAAAAACATGGATAACACTAGCCGATAGGGTGTCGTCCATAGTAAAGCATGTACGTTCCCAGTCGCACGATGCGCCTAGTTTCTTAAGTTGCTCAAGGATAATACCTCCGTGCTTTTCCTTCCATTCCCATGCATGCTTTAAGAACTCATCGCGAGAAAGCGTAGCCTTATCAATACCCTCAGACTTAAGTTTATTAACAACCTTAGCCTCCGTTGCAATTGAAGCGTGATCGGTTCCTGGAACCCAGCAGGCATTCTTCCCCTTCATACGGGCACGACGGACCAGCACATCCTGTAATGTATTGTTCAACATATGCCCCATGTGCAGCACGCCTGTAACATTGGGTGGGGGAATTACAATACAGTATGGCTCACGCTCATCGGGAGTAGAGTGGAAAAACCCTTTATCCATCCAGTACTTGTACCACTTGTCCTCAACCTCAATAGGGTTGTACTTTGCCGATAGTTCTTTAGTATTATTCATTTGTCATTAAAAAAGTCGAACCGCAAAAATAATAAAATTTAAGCAGTTACGGATTGGGATAAATTATTTAGATGTAAAAACAAAAAGGGATGCTACTTGAGCATCCCTTTCAATTTCAATTTATATACCTATTTTTTTCCCTTCAAAGAGGCTTTCTCTGCGTCTTTAAGCATTTTCTCAGCATCCTTTAGTACCTTTTCGGCTTCCTTTTTAGCATCTTTTGCTTTCTTCATATTTTCCTCACCCTTTTGAATCATCTTTTTCCCATTCTCATACTTCTTAAGGGATTCCTTGTATTTAGCATTCCAAGCCTTAAAGTCTTCTTTATACTTAGTTTCAGATGCCTTTAAATCGGCCTTAGCAGCATTGACCTCTTCCTTGTCTTTTGATCTCATCTGTTTTTCAAGAGGCTTTATTTCGTTGAAATGATCTTTTTCCATCATTTTCTTTTCATTTTCCAGCTCCTTAAGTTCAGAGGTAGCCTCTTGCATCAAATCCTTTCCTGCAGTAATTAAACTATCAGCCGATACTACTTTTAAGTCGGTTTTATCGTATTTGTCCTGAGCAGCCTTTACTTTCTCTTCCAATTTCAACAACTTAGGATCATCCTGAGCTAAAGCATTCGAATTAAATAAAGCAACTATGGCCAAAAGCATAATGTTAGTTAGTAGAATTCTTTTCATAGTATAGGAGTTTGATGTTAAACAAGTTTTTTAAAGATACAATTTTGCACGAATTACTATGCTAAATAAATACGCTGAACTAAAAAATGTGTTTCAAAAAAATACACCAAATAAAAATTAAGTTTAATGGATTGAAGCATTCGATGTTAATTAAACACTTCAATCCATTAAGGAAAAGTATGCACTATTTACTTCTTTACAAAGATAAAATCTCCGCCTTCATCACCTGCATCCTTAATATCTCCATAAACTGGTGTTACAGGGCTATTATTGATGACAATATCTTTAATACTTCCAAAGATTTCTTCGGCTGTAAGATAATCCTTTGTATTGGTACTAAGCCTATCAACCAACTGCTCAAGGAATACACTCCTGTCAGGAACCTCAGTAAGATTACCACTGGTCATTGCCTTACGGCTAGGTGCATCGTACGCTTTTTTGATAGGGCTAGATCCCTCCTGAAAAGCCTTACGACTTCGGAATATACTTCCGCCAAAGCAAGCATCGGCAATTAAAAGTGTATGCCTTGATTTTATTGCCGCAACGTAATCGCGAATTTGGCTATTAGCCATCCAGTTTGCAGTACTATTTGCCTTGGAAT
>CAZTVB010000487.1:0-2520 GCA_964616315.1 uncultured Rikenellaceae bacterium | reverse complement strand
ACTCGAAAACGATGCAATTCTTCAGCAGTACACGCTGGGAACACTTGGTGTAAACTTGATATACGCTTGTTTTAACTATCACGATAGACCCAATGTGTTTTTGCAGTCGTTGATGGATAACTTGTCGAGCGATAGGGTGGAAATAACAATGGCTCGAATGACTGGTCCTGATTTATCGTGGGTTGATAACAGGTTGCTCAGCGTGCAGTTGGTGAAGAATGGGATGACTCCAGCAATCATTTTCGACCGTTTTGGAAAGGTTCAGGAGCCCGATGATATGCTATACAAGAAGAATGCCCTGCTGCTACGTGGTAGGTTCAGACCAATCACCTACGTTGGTTTCGATATTCTTAAATCGTCATACGCGCATTTTAAACAGAATGCAGCCTTTTCATCTGAGAATACACTTCAAATCTCGGAAATCACCCTAAACAATTTACTCGACGAGGGAGAAATCAACGAGCGAGATTTTCTTGATAGGGTTGATATTCTCAACGGAATGGGACAAAATGTGATGATATCGAACTTTAAGGAGTTCTACAAACTTGTGGAGTATTTTGGGCGGTTTAAGCACAAAAACCTTAGAATCATTATGGGCGTTCCAACCTTTGCTAAGGTTATGGACAAGAATTACTATACAGGGCTGGCTGGAGGGCTGCTTGAGGCTGTCGGAAAAATATTTCCATCCAGAACCAAGTTCTATATCTATCCTGCACTAAATAGGCAGACAAAAAAACTAATGGGAACCGATGATATAGCGCTGGCTCCCGATGTAATGCATATTTACCAATACTTACTTGAGAATGCTCTTATTGTAAACCTCAAAAATGTTAAGCAGGAGTGGCTTAGCATCGATTCAAACGAGGTGTTACAGTTAATTCACAATGGCGATACCCGATGGGAAACTATGGTGCCAAATTACGTTGTAAAGAACATTAAGGAGAAAAAATTGTTTGGATATGCTAAAGATAGTGACAAGTGACAAATGACAAGTTACTTAAAATGTAGTTGTAAAGTCACAATTCACCCGTCACTAGTCACTAAAAATATTAAAAATGGATAAATATTTAAGCAATATCGACCCACAGGCAATAGAAAGTTTATACCAATCGTGGAAAGCAGATTCTAACTCTGTTGACCTGCAATGGCAAAAGTTTTTTTTAGGATTTGAATTTGCATTAGCCAATTATAAGGACTCTGGAATGGATATTTCGGACTCCGAATTCAAAGTTATTAAACTAATAGAGGGTTATCGGTTACGTGGACATCTATTTACTAAAACAAATCCAGTCCGTAATCGTAGGAAACATACACCAACCTTGGATATTGAGAATTTTGGATTAACCACTGCCGATTTACAGAAAACATTCCAGGCAGGTAAGATTATTGGTATTGGAGCAACAACTCTAGAAAAAATTATAGAACACCTCAATAACACTTATTGCCGTAGCATTGGAGTGGAGTATATGTACTTACGAGACCCCAAGTATGTTGAGTGGATTCAGTCAAGAATTGAAAAATCGGCCAATAAAACCGAGTTTACTTCCGAGCAGCGAAAGCATATTTTTAATCACTTAGTTCTTGCCGTTGGTTTTGAGCAATTTATTCATCGCAAGTTTATTGGGCAAAAGCGATTTTCGCTTGAGGGTATTGAGGCATTAATTCCAGCCTTGGATACTACCATTGAGCACGGCTCAGAGTTTGGCGCCGAGGAGTTTGTAATAGGGATGGCACATCGTGGACGGTTGAACGTCATAACCAACATAATGGGTAAGCCCTACGAGAATGTTTTTGCGGAGTTTATGGGCGAAAAGTACGACGATGAATCATCGTTGGGCGATGTGAAGTACCATTTAGGTTACAGCAATACAATTACAACCGATAAAGGCAAAAGTGTTCGGTTAAACCTTGTGCCAAACCCATCACATTTGGAAACCGTTGGCCCAATTGCCGAGGGAATTTCGCGTGCTCGAATTGAGAAATTCTACAACAACGATTTCAGCAAGTTGATACCTATTATAATACACGGCGATGCAGCGGTGGCGGTACAAGGTGTAGTTTATGAAACCATACAGATGTCGCAGCTTACGGGCTATACCACAGGAGGAACAATTCACCTTGTGCTAAATAATCAGGTTGGTTTTACAACCAATTACATTGATGCCCGAAGTAGCACGTACAGCACCGATGTGGCAAAAGTTACACGTTGTCCTGTTTTCCACGTTAACGCCGATGACCCAGAGGCATTAGTTCACACCATTCGTATAGCCGTGGAGTACAGGCAGACTTTCCATACCGATGTATTTATTGATATTCTGGGGTATAGGCGATATGGACACAATGAGGGTGATGAGCCACGCTTTACCCAGCCAGTTCTCTACGATTTAATTGCCAAACATCCTAACGTTAGGGATTTTTACGCATCAAAATTGATTGATAAAGGCGTAATCAATGCCAACGAAGTGAAGGAGGAAAAGCAAAAGTTCGATACGCTGCTTGAGGAACGTTTGGAAATTGCCA
>CAZTVB010000486.1:0-2539 GCA_964616315.1 uncultured Rikenellaceae bacterium | reverse complement strand
CGTAAAAGTTAAGCTAAACTACTCCGAGATTGCAAATGGCGTTGAGAAAAAAATTAAGGTAAACAAATACGTTAGCTGTAACTCGTGCGATGGTACAGGAGCCGAAGGCTCATCGGGATTTACCACTTGCTCAACCTGTCGTGGTTCCGGGTATGTTACCCGTGTAACCAACACCATTCTTGGACAAATGCAAAGCACATCGCCCTGCCCCACCTGTAATGGCGAAGGAAAAACAATAAACAACAAATGTAAGGCTTGTAGTGGCGAAGGTGTTGTTCGCGACAATGAGGTTATCACCATAAAAATCCCAGCTGGCGTTGCTGAGGGAATGCAACTAAACGTATCGGGCAAAGGAAATGCAGCACGTAGAGGCGGAGTCCCTGGCGATTTGCTTGTAATTATTGAAGAGGAGAAACATCCCGAGTTAATCCGCGATGGCAACGACCTAATCTTCAACCTAAGCGTCAGCATCCCCGATGCTATTCTTGGTGCTCCAATTGAAATTCCCACTATTGATGGAAAAGTAAAAATCAAGATAGAGCCTGGAACTCAACCCGGCAAAATTTTAAGACTAAGAGGAAAGGGATTACCCGAGGTTAACAGTTACAACCGTGGCGATTTACTTGTTGCCATAAACGTTTATATCCCAAAGAGCCTTAGTAAAGACGAGAAGGCTGTTATCGAAAAAATGTCGAAATCGCCTAGTTTTGCTCCCGACCCAAAGGAACAAACATCGTTTTTTGAAAGGATGAGAGGATATTTTGAGTAATTGAAATTTGCTTCATTAATCAAATAAACTGAGCGGTTGCAATGGGTTCATAGAATTCGTGTACCGCTCAGACTTTTTTAACAATTTATCAATTTAGAAATAATATAAAACAGTACTTTTGATTAACATAAATCAATAAAAAAATAAAAATGAAAAAAATCACTTTAATCTTCATAGCATTGGGAATCACGTCAACATTATTTACTGCTTGCGAGAAAGATGAAAGCAAAAAGGAGTGCATAATCCCAATAAAGAAAGGCAACACCTGGACTTACTCCACTTTTTACGCAGATAATAAAACCACTGGATCAGTAACACTCGAAGTGGGTGATTTAAAAACTATAGAGGGAGTTTCTGGGTATAAATACGGGGCGGCAGGCTCTTCTTCAGAAGCATTTTTCTTGGCAAATAATGATCAAGAGGGAAATTTTGTTTTGATTGGTGGGTGCTCCGATGTTGATACTCTGATTGAACCATCAATAATGTATAAATTAAACTCACAAGTGGAAGATTCTTGGGATTACACTGAAATCATATTAAACGAGGACAACACTTTTGAATCTAACATCATAACGATAAGTTGCACAAGCACCAGCTATCTTATACAAACAACTAAAGGAGACTTTAATTGTATGGTTTTTGAATACTCACCAAATTCAGGTGAAGATGTATTTAAGACCTATATATCAAAAAATGTTGGAATTATTAAAAGCGAGCATTACGAACTTGGAAATCTATTCTCATACCGAATCTTAACCGATTACTCCTTAAAATAAAAATTTAACTCAAAATTGTAACAATCCAATTTTTCTTAGTCTAATAATTTGAAACAACAAAAATATTTCCAACTATGAATCTATTAGAAGCACACGGTATTGAAAAACGTTATTCGAGCCACCTTGCACTCGACGATGTAAGTATTTTAGTTCCTAAAGGCTCCATTTACGGTTTACTAGGACCTAACGGGGCTGGAAAAACAACGCTTATCAGAATTATCAACCAAATCACTGGCCCAGATAAAGGTGAGGTGCTATTCAATGGCCGAAAACTTGAAGCCAACGATATTTACAAAATTGGATATCTGCCCGAAGAGCGCGGATTATATAAAAAGATGAAGGTTGGCGAGCAAGCTCTCTTCTTATCTCAACTAAAAGGCTTGAGCCGAAACGATGCAATGAAACGCCTCAAGTATTGGTTCGAGAAATTTGAAATACAAAGTTGGTGGGATAAGAAAATTGAAGAGCTCTCAAAAGGTATGGCACAAAAGGTGCAATTCATGGTTACCGTTATTCACGAGCCCGAGTTGCTTATTTTCGATGAGCCATTCAGCGGTTTCGACCCAATTAACACACAACTTGTAAAAGATGAAATCCTTGAACTGAAGAAAAAGGGAACTACCATTATCTTCTCAACCCACAACATGTCAACCGTGGAGGATTTGTGCGACCATATCACCCTTATCAACAAGTCAAAAAATATACTTAGCGGACAAATTGATAATGTGAGGATGAACTACGGTAGCAACATTTTTGAGGTTGGTTACCGCGGCAACTACGACACTATTGCAAATAATATTGGCGGAATGTTCGAGATTATTAACAATAACATCGAAAACGCTGTTCCTAAACTACAGGTTAAAATAGCAAACCCTGCTGAGAGCAACAAGTTGCTACAAAGCATCCTTCCTCATGCCGAAGTTGTATCGTTCAACCCAGTTGTGCCAAGCATGCACGATATCTTTATAAAAGTGGTAAGCGAGTACAATAAAAC
>CAZTVB010000485.1:0-2545 GCA_964616315.1 uncultured Rikenellaceae bacterium | reverse complement strand
TAAATAGTATGAGTGAACAAAAATTCGATTTCAATCAGTTTCTTAGCGACTCAAAAGAAACGTTACTGAACCCTAAATCCTATTTTGCCACAATGAAACTTGATGGAGGAATGGGCGAACCATTGATTAAAGCACTTATATATAGCGTTGTGGCTGGCGTGCTTTATTTAATATGGAGTTTTCTTATTGTTGGGGGCGTTGCTGGTGGAATGTGGGGTGGTGCTGCTGGGGTAGGTACATTCTTTTTTACAATAATTGGCGGAGTAATTGGCGTATTTATCGCGGCACTCATTATCCTGATTATATCATCTATTTGCAGTGGAAACAATGACTTTGAGGCCAACCTCAGGGTTGCGGCATCCTTAATGGTGATGTTTCCTATTGGTGCTTTAGCCTCAGTATTTATGTTCAACTTTTATCTAGGAACAATTGTAAGTTTTCTTGTAAATCTTTATTCGCTATACCTACTTTATATTGCTGTAACCTCTGCACTAAAAGGCAAAGACCAAACAGTTAAAATTATCATACTTGTTTTGGCTGGTATTATGCTGATATTCCTAGCTCGCAATTTATATCGTGGACAATTCTATAGCAGAGCATTTAATTTTGGTAGCAACAAATACCAAAAAGAACTAAGCAATTTCCAAGAACAAATGGAAGCAGCAACCAATGAAATGAATGCTGCCTATGCTGGAGCGGAGGACAATGCTAATGAATCTGGCGATGAAAAATATGCTAAACCCGAGAAATTCCCTAGCGATGCCCTTAAAGATGTAAAACAATACCTTTCCAAGGGGAACCCTGTTCTTTCTCAGGAAAAATTGCAACGTTTAGCAGATGTTTTAACAGAACTAAAGGATTACGACGAGAGTCGGTCCGATGAAATCAATAAGGTTATAACCTCCAATGGCTATAAAGGTACAATGGATTACTCTTCGGACCTATTGGCTGCAGCATCGGGCTATGCAGCAGTTGCTAGCCTTAATGGATTAGAAGAACTAAAGAAAGCCACCGAGGCCGAAAAAAAGAACGCAGGAATGTTTGAAATGGACAAAGTACTAGTTACGGCTGCATCCCAGTCTATTTCCTTAGCAAAACTTACCGAGGAGGATTTACACACCGTTTACGATAATTGGGACTTAATTGTTGACATAGACAAAAATTCCAAAAAATAAATGCATTTACAAATAAGAAATAGGGTGTTTCAGTTGCTGAAACACCCTATTCTTTTTTATGCTAATCCCTCTCAGGGTTTTTAATAATTACTTAATGCCTAATTTCTTAGCAATTTCCTCAGGTATAGCCTTTTTGTGAATCATAATAGCAATGGTCTTCATACGAACAAAAGGTTCCGACATATACAGATAACCATTGTAAACACCCTCTGTTCCCCAGCTGTTTTTTGTGAAGAAATAAGTAGTTCCGTTTTGGTCAGTTGCTAAACCTGTCAAATGCATTAGGTGGTCATCGGTCGATGTATAGTTATCAAAAGTAAACTGACGCTTACTTTGGTCTACCATAATTTCGGGAACCGGTGCCTCAAAGCTAGTTAACTTTGCTTTACGTTCCTTATCGGTCATTCCAACCCAGCGATCCTTATCGCTACCGGCAATTTCCTCAACTTTTTCCACAGGAAGCACGGCAACACCTTTGCTCCAAGCAAAGCTCTTTTCGCTCACGTCGCCGTCCCAGCATACAGAGTAGCCATTCATTAATGCATTCTTAATGGTTTTAATTAAATCGTCAAGAGCAACGTTGTAGTAAAGGCTATGCGACCAATTATCGGGTATCTCAAGTACAAACTGAGAGTAAAATGGATGATGACTATAAGAGGTAATCTCCACATAATCGTCAGTATTAAACCCAACGTTGGCAAGTGTCGATTTTTTTGCGTCGGGGGCAGCGCCTAAATAGTTGTCGAGTATTGAATTGTAAGCAGGATACCACGCTGTTGTTAAGGCCTTGTTTGGGTTCTTTACAACCGCATCTAAATAAGCATTAAGTACCGCAGCCAACTCCGAATGAGCATGAAAATCTGTTCCATAGTTCAACCCAGAGTATTCCTGATCAGTAACCATGCCGTAGGTTTTAATTACATCCATTACGTCGTGAGCTTGTCCACCCTGACCAAAATTATTGCCACCCTGATAGCGAACATAGTCCCTTGCCTTGCTTGCATAGGCATGCCTTACAAAAAACATCTCGGAGATATCAAAAACAGGCTTACCCATTCGCATAAGCTCCGTTTCAACGAACGATGTTGTGGCAAAACTCCAGCAGGTTCCTGTCCTTTGCTGATTTTTTACTGGCGAGGTATTAATCTCCTTTACCATTTTAAACTGAAAACCTTGCTCCTGTGCCGATATTGATATGCTTACCAATAACAAAAAGGCTGCAATTAGGGTGTTAAACTTTACCATAACGTATATTTTTGATTTTAAAATAATTGTGATAATATGAAAAACTAATAAATTAGACATCAAACAAGTTAAAAAGATTATTCGGGATAAAAAAATTGTAATCACTTTAAAAAAATTGTTCTTAA
>CAZTVB010000484.1:0-2550 GCA_964616315.1 uncultured Rikenellaceae bacterium | reverse complement strand
GACTAGCGAAGGCAAGATTAAAGCAAACATGCAACGGAAGTATAGCCAAATTAACGAGTTTTTGCGAATCTTCACCGAAATCGATTTTCTTCGTGTATTTCCGGATAAACATGTGCCTGTTGTTGATTTCGGTTGTGGTAACGCATATTTAACATTTGCTACATACTATTATCTAACTTATATTCTTGAATTAGAAGCTCACGTTGTGGGAATCGATATAAAAATTGATTTATTGGAAACACATCGACATAAAGTAAATGATTTGGGATGGTCGAACCTGTCGTTTGAGGAAGGGGGGATATCCAGTTACCATAATGAACAGCCCCTAGATATCGTGATTGCTTTACATGCTTGCGATACTGCTAGTGACGATGCACTTGCGCAAGGAATAATTGCAGACAGCAAGATGATCGTTTTAGCCCCTTGTTGCCAACACTATCTTCAAGAGGAACTGTCAAAAGCCCCTTTTCCCCAGCCTATACTTGCAATTAATCGCGATGGAATACTTAAAGAACGGTTAGGCGACATTCTTACTGATACCTTCCGCGCAACCATTCTACGAATTTTTGGTTATCATACGGATGTTATACAATTCGTTTCAACAGAACACACAGCTAAGAATCTTATGATCCGCGCATTCAAAATAAATGATTTTTCAGTACCTAATTTATCTGCCTATGATGAGTATAAAGCACTGAAGTCCTTTTGGGGTGTAACTCCTTTCCTTGAGCATTTGTTATCCAACGAAATGGAACAACTTTTGGTTAAATAATTATGGTAATTTTCTAGACCGATCATTCTCGTTGATTTATCCATTGCTTATTTACGTTGGTTGGTCTTGATTTATGTTTCTTTGAAACCTACTTTTAACAAAAATTATTTTGTCTTTTCTAATTAAATTCTTGCAAGTACATTTCTTCGGTATAATTTAAGATCCAATCATAGTGAGGACTGCAGGAAGGTTCTTTATACTTAGGTAGGTCCAAAGGACCATTCTGGTAATCTTTAATTAAAAGCTCGAGAGCCAGGGTAGACAACCGGCTGGCCGGAATCTTTAGTTGATTAGATAGGTTATTTTCTTGGTTCCGTAAGGCAGTAGGCAAGTCATAGGTTACCCGGCTTTCCCAACGCACCTGGATTTTTGTATGCCTTTTTTAGATGTTGTAACTCTTTTGGCGGCAAATGGTTCTCTGCCGGGTCCTTGTGAAGTTTCTCTTGCAGAGAATATAAATCAGATCTATTAAATATTCAGGTTCCTCTAAAAAAAACATAGGAACCTGAAAAACGCTATAAATAAAATACCCCAAAAAAATTTACCTTATTAGATGTAAATGGCAAAAACTATGTTATGACACGGAATTCAGCATATAATTAGTTGCAGAGGGAAAGTTTTCCCAATAAAGATCTGGCCTTGCCAAAATATTCTGCGTAATTACAGTAATAAATGTAGGAAGCATGGACGTTATATTTACCCAGGATTTAATAAGAATTTATAAAACGAATACTGGCATTATCAAACGGAAGAATAAATTGATCAGTGCTCTGGATGGCATTAATCTCTTAGTAAAACGTGGAGAGTTATTTGGTTTGCTGGGTCCAAACGGGGCCGGCAAAACAACAATGACACGAATTCTTTCCACGGTTTTGTTACCTACTTCAGGAGTTGCCCAAGTCTTTGGGATGGATGTTGTGAAAGAGGCCAAGGAGATTCGACCGCGCATCGGGATCGTGTTTGGCGGAGACCGCGGCCTGTATTGGCGTTTATCCGGGCGGGACAATCTCGAATATTTTGCAACCCTGTATGGTATTCCCAAAGAAAAAGCCGGAAAACGGATTCAAGAGTTACTGGAGCAGGTGGGTCTGGCAGATCGCGCCAATGAAAGGGTGGAAGGCTACTCACGCGGGATGAAGCAACGCCTGCATATTGCCCGTGGATTGATCCATGACCCTGAGCTTCTTTTCCTCGATGAGCCGACCATCGGCCTCGACCCTGTAGCTGCGCGTGATCAGCGCCAGGTGATCAGCGATCTAAAAAATGCCGGAAAAACGATATTCTTGACCTCGCATTACATGTTTGAGATCGATGCTCTATGCGACCGGGTGGCAATTTTACACAAGGGCAAAATCATCATTATGGATACACCTTCCTCATTGAAGGACCTGGTTGCTGATCTGGAAGTTGTCGAGATCGAATGCTTTGGGGTTACACCGGATTCGATAGAAAAACTACGACGACATCCGGCTGTTGTTGCAGTCAACGTGGTTTCTCGCGAGAAAACTCAATTGGTGCAGATCCAGGCTCCGGTCGGGACTAAACTGGTGCAGGAGTTTCTGAATCTGCTCAACGACGTGGAAATAAAGCAGGTCATTACCCGGCAACCAACGCTAGAAGATGCATACGTTAAACTAGTCAGCGAAGAATCGACAAAGGCTTAATCGATGCAAAGGCCAACAGTTGAGTCCAGGTTACAAGTGATCCGAGCATCATTCCTACTCCAAGCCAAAGAGCGGATGGTGCAGGATTTGTTTGTCTTTACTCTCATTTTCCAA
>CAZTVB010000483.1:0-2556 GCA_964616315.1 uncultured Rikenellaceae bacterium | reverse complement strand
TAATCGCGAGGCGGTTTCGCTCGATAAGTACTTGCACGAAATCGGCAAAGTGGATTTGCTTACAGCCGACGAGGAGGTTAACCTCGCTCGCAAGCTTAAAGAGGGCGACGAGGATGCTATGGCTAAGTTGGTGAAAGCAAATTTGCGTTTTGTGGTATCGGTTGCCAAGCAGTATCAGAATCAAGGATTAAGTTTACCCGACCTCATTAACGAGGGCAACGTTGGATTAATAAAAGCCGCTCAGCGTTTCGACGAAACCCGTGGCTTCAAATTTATCTCCTATGCAGTGTGGTGGATTCGTCAGTCTATCCTACAAGCATTGGCAGAGCAAGCAAGAATTGTAAAACTTCCATTAAACAAAATTGGCTCTATAAATAAGGTAAACCGCGCATTAACTGAACTTGAACAAAAGTTTGAGCGCGAACCTACAATCGGCGAACTGTCCGAAACACTGGAACTCGCTCCCGATGATATTAAAGAGGCGCTAAGAAGCAATAGTCGTCACATTTCCATGGATGCCCCATTAACTCAGGATGAGGATGGAAATATGTACGATGTAATCCTTTCACCTGATTCTCCTCAGCCTGACAGAGGTTTGCTGAATGAGAGTTTGCGTCGTGAGATTGAGCGCGCACTTGCCACCTTAACTCCGCGCGAGGCCAATATTATTAGGTTGTACTTTGGCCTTAACGGCAAGCATCCTCATACCTTAGAGGAGATTGGCGAAGAGTTTGATTTAACCCGTGAACGTGTTCGCCAGATTAAAGAAAAAGCGTTGAAACGATTAAAGCAAGCAACCCGAAGTAAGATTCTCAAGAGCTATTTAGGCTAGTTTGAAATTTTCTAAAATATAGTGACAAGTGACCAGTGATTGGTTACTTGTTTTTTTATATCACATCACCCAAAAACTCCATTCCTCCACAAAAAATTTTAGATTTTCCTCAAATCACTTACCTTTGGATTTTCATCCTTTACGATCAACTATCAACAAACAACCATCAACCAAAATGAAACATCTTGTATCTCCATCAATGCTCTCAGCCGATTTTGCAAATCTTTCTGCCGATATCGAAATGATTAATAAGAGTCAGGCCGATTGGTTTCACCTCGATATTATGGACGGTGTTTTTGTTCCGAATATCTCCTTCGGCTTCCCAGTTGTGGAGCGAATAAAGAGTTTGGCTAAAAAGCCGTTGGATGTTCATTTGATGATTGTTGACCCCGACCGTTACCTAGAGCGTTTCCGCGATGCTGGTGCCGATTGGCTTACCGTGCATTACGAGGCTTGCACACACTTGCATAGAACTCTTAGCCAAATTCGTAAGCTTGGAATGAAGGCAGGTGTTTCGCTTAACCCTCATACTCCCATTGAGGTTCTGGCTGATATTCTGGAAGAAACCGATTTGGTTCTTTTAATGTCAGTTAATCCTGGATTTGGCGGCCAAAAGTTTATTCAAAATACCTACAGCAAGATTGAACGCCTAAGAGCAATGATTGATTCACGTAACCTTGATACCTTGATAGAGGTAGATGGAGGTGTAGATACAAACAATGCGGCTCAACTTTACAAGGCTGGCGTTAATGTTCTTGTTGCTGGAAATGCTGTTTTCAAAAGCCAAAATCCAGATGAAACAATTCGCACTTTAAAAGGACTATAGATACATAGAACTTTTAATAGGTTCTATTACTTATCTAACTGACAAAATAATCTTATGCGAAAATTATTGCTTCTATTTATAGTTACATCAATAATATCCATAAGTACAAAAAGATTACTTGCTCAGGAAGAAAGATTCACACAAATAGGTGATAAGCCAAAATCATTATATGGCTGGAAAAAAGTATGGAACCCTGAGTGGTTTCAGGGTAGCAATAAACGAAGGAACTATTTTGAGGGTTGGTACTTTAAGGTAATTTCAAATAGTGGTTCAATTAGATATGCTTTTATCCCTGGAGTTTCGCTTGGCAAAGATCCCCACTGCTTCATCCAAGTTATTGATGGAAATACGGGAAAAACATCATATCATAGATTTCCATTAAGTGATTTTAGTTACTCCAACAAGCGTTTTGCTGCGAAAGTGGGAAAAAACTTTTTCTCAGCCGATAGTTGCTCTGTCGATTTAGGTGAAGGCGAAGATAGAATTTCGGTTAAATTAAAGCATACCGACCAAATTACATACCCGGTAAAATTATTATCTCCAGGAATTATGGGTTGGTACAGGTTTGTACCATTCATGGAGTGTTTTCACGGTGTGGTAAGTATCGGTCATAGTGTTGAGGGGCAATTCAATATAGGTGTTGATACTGTAAATATTATTGATGGTAAAGGTTATATTGAGAAAGACTGGGGTAAAAGTATGCCATCGGCATGGATTTGGACTCAAAGTAATTATTTTAACAATAGCCCAAGCGCATCGTTTATGCTTTCTGTGGCAAACATTCCTTGGCTAGGGAAATCGTTTACAGGTTTTGTTGGTTATTTATTTGTCAACAATCAACTTTATAGATTTTCCACATATAGCGGAGCAAAAATTAAAGAGTTTAAAACTGAAGGCG
>CAZTVB010000482.1:0-2561 GCA_964616315.1 uncultured Rikenellaceae bacterium | reverse complement strand
CAAAAAGACATCCTTAAAACACGAGACAAAGGTCAGGGTAATTATATAACTTGGTATGCTTTTGGCAGAAACCAATCATTGGAGAAAATGAAGTATAAATTATTCTTTCCACACATTACATCCTCAACGCCTCATTTCGTTCTAACAGATGAAGACCTTTTTTTTTACAATGGTATAGCTGTAATTGATGATGATATTAATAAACTTAAAATGTTAAATATTTTACTTAGTTCAAGAATTTTTTGGTTTTATATTACAAATACAAGCAAGCCATATTCTTCAGGATTTTATTCTCTTAGTCGAAATTATATCAAAAATTTTGGTATTTATCCTTTCTCTAAAGAAGAGATTGACTATATGTTACAAGAAAAAGATAAGTCAAAATTAGACTTCTTCATTGAGAAAAAATATGCAATAAAACTACCTTAGTCCTTAATATAGAAAATGAAGTTATATAGCTGTTCTTGTTTTTATTTCTAATATTCCAAAACATTAAAATTTTGAAATATTTTTACTTCGAGGTTTGTATAGTCTTTTCACACTTTCTCACACACTCCCTTCTGTTGTTTATTCCTGTCACACTTTTTGCAGGCCTACGCATTAATTGCACATAGCCATCCTCGTTCCTACGGTGGCTAAGAGCAACCCCTGCCCTCAATGCAAAAAGACAGGCTGCCCGTAAAGCCGCTTCGCAGCCTTTGCGCCAGGCATAAACACCCCCTGCTATTTTACATAATGGGCATTATATGTGCGCTTCGCACTGCCTGCCGCAGGCGCAACACAGGCAGCCATATAATGAACATTATGCACAAGGGCTTTGCCAAATAGCCGCCGCCTACCCACCCCATCACACCCACTATGGCATTTTACCCCGCCACCCTTTCAAAGGTGCAGGGTGTTGTATTTTACATGGCCCAATGCCTGCGGTATATGCCTCTTTCTTCACTCCATTCACTGCGGGGCTTCATTGCATTCCGCCACCCTTCGTTCCATTCCGTTCATCCATCAGCATAAGCCTCGGCAACCCGCGCAAGCGTGGCTCATTCGCTACATTCCACAACCCTTTCCTAATTCCATTTCACCGCCGCAGCAAATATCCCTTCTCATCGGTTTGGCTTATAGTAAAGTTAGCCAAACCCCACGCATAATTTGCTGCGGCAGTTCCATTCCAGCCACCCAATTGCTCCATTCCGCTCAATCGCCACCCTTGTTTTTCCCTACCCAATTCAGCGGCACACCCTGCCATGCACTCACCCCACAAAAAATTCAAAATTAAGTACTTACTTTTTTTATGCATTTTTTTGTAGATTGCATAGGAAAGTTAACTTCCATGCCCAAGAAAAGAGTAAAACAAAACCATTGCAACAATCAAAAAGTAGTCAGAGCCAAGCATCGCAACGATTTCTTTAAAAAGTTGGATGGATTTTGCAGGGCTCTCACCGGAGAGGATGTTTTAAGACTTATTCCGCATGGCGACTTAGATAAAATATACCTTATTCGTTCCCGCTCAATTGCTGTTAAGGCTTGTCGTGGAGAAGATATTCCTCCTAAATTTATCGAAGTCGTTAAATCCGTTGTAAACTCTTGCATGAAACTCATCCCTGTTCCTATTAAAAAAACAGGGAAAACAGTACCTGTGGCCGATATGTACTACCTAGGGTTTGCTTTGCATATTTACCTACTGCTTGTCAACGATAGTCCTAACAAAAATGCTCAAAGGGTAAAAGAGTTACTTTGGTCTACCTGTGGCGATTTAGATCGGTTATTCGATAGTATTTATGATAGGCTAATCGATGAAATTTTCCCATACCTAGTTACAATTACCAACAATCCCTGTCATTATTACTTTTCATACTCACTCAAAACCGAAGAGTCTGATGATGCTTTGGGGCCAAGATTTCTAATCGTTGTAAAAAAACACCTTCCCGAGAAGATAGAAATTACTATCGACAACAAGGTTCGCCCTGCTTTCAGGTTAGGCTGGACATCTAAATTCAATGGTTTTGAATGGTTGTTTGTCACGCCTGCACAGTTAGGTATAAATACAACTTTCGACAATCTTCACATCCCTGTATATATTCAAATGCACGCTTTACAAAGGCTTATTGAACGCATAGACTGTATCCATCCTGCTTTTTCCGTTGCTGGTGTTTACTTCTCCCTTCGGTGTATAAATCTTATTAAGGACAACAACAAGTATATAATTGAATTAAAGGTTCTAAGCGTTAAAGTTGGCTACTTAGTCGCTGTAATGATTGAAGGGAAGTTAGTTATCCGCACTTTCCTTTTCCTTACTTCCAGTGGAACGCCCGAGGGCAAACGACTGGAAGAATATATTGGTTTACAAAAACTCGATACACAGTACCTAAAAATGGATAAACTAAGTTCGTTCATGTCGAGCAAGTTAAACTCAAATGATGAGCTGCGGTCAACATTAAAAAAGGCCAACTGTTTACATTTACTCGAATTGCACGACCAACTTGACCGTTTCATAGAAATACACCCCGAGAATTCCCCATTAGAAATACTAAATAACTACTTAAAGAATGATAGTCTAGAAC
>CAZTVB010000481.1:0-2562 GCA_964616315.1 uncultured Rikenellaceae bacterium | reverse complement strand
GAGTTGATATCGTGCTTCTGGATTAAGGTTAACAACCATCCTGCACCACCAAAAGTTGGAATTACAGCGCGCGAAAGTGGAACCTACAACGATTTTACCAATATTAATCTGGGTGGTGTTAAGTCCGATGGCTCCGATGGAACAAGCGAGGTTTCGTACATAATGCTTGAGGTTGTGGAGGAGTTACATATCCTACAACCCGGAAACTCGGTGCACATCAGCGCCAAAACTCCCGATAAATTTCTTAACGCAGCAGCGCACGTAATTCGTCAGGGACACGGTTATCCATCGGTATTCAACCCCGATGTTTACATCCTCGAAATGCTGCGCCAAGGAAAATCGCTACAGGATGCACGCGAGGGAGGTTGCAGCGGATGTATCGAGGTTGGCGCTTTTGGTAAGGAAGCATATCTACTTACGGGCTACCTCAACGTTCCAAAAATTTTGGAGGTTACGCTTAACAATGGAATAGACCCTGTTACCGGGAAAAAAGTTAGCATTGAGACAGGCGATCCACGCAGTTTTAAATCGTACGATGAACTTTACAATGCTTTCCTAAAGCAGGTTCAGTATATAGTTGACCAAAAAATGCGGGTAAGCAACTACATCGACAGGATGTTTGCCAAGTATGCTCCAGCACCGTTCCTTTCGGTTGTTATTGAGGATTGCATTAGCAAAGGGCGCGACTACTACGATGGTGGTCCACGCTACAACACCAGTTACATTCAGTGCTGTGGACTAGGTACTGTTACCGATAGCCTTGCTGCTCTGAAAAAGCACGTGTTCGAGAATAATACATTCAGTATGGATAGGGTATTAAATGCTGTACTGAAAAACTTTGAGGGCGAGGAGGTTTTACGACAAACTATCATTAACCGCACTCCTTTCTTCGGGAATGATGACGATTACGCCGACTCAATTGCTGTAAAGGTTTATAACGATTTGGTTGATACCATTGATGGCAAACCCAACATTAAGCCCGGCGGAAAATATCATTTGAATATGCTCTCAACTACCTGCCACGTTTACTTTGGAAAGGTGATGGGGGCAACGCCCAATGGTCGTTTAGCAGGAAAATCAATCTCCGATGGTACATCTCCATCGCACGGAGCCGATACACGAGGACCATCGGCGGTTATAAAATCGTTGTCGAAACTCGACCAAACAAAATCTGGCGGAACACTACTAAACCAAAGGTTTTTGCCAAGTCTGCTCAAAAAGGAAGAGGATGTTAAGAAATTAGGTCACCTTATCAGGAGTTACTTTACACTCGGCGGTCATCATATTCAGTTCAATATAGTTGATACAGCAACCCTGCTTGCTGCTCAAAAATGTCCTGAAGATTATAAAGACCTAATGGTTCGAATGGCTGGTTACAGCGACTACTTCAACGATATGAATGCCGATTTGCAGCAGGAGGTAATTGAGCGAACCGAAAATGATGCCTTTTAAAATGCACAACAGCTTGATTTTCGACATAAAGCGATACGCCATAAACGACGGTCCAGGAATCCGTATTGTAATCTTTTTTAAGGGTTGCAACCTACGCTGCGCGTGGTGCCATAATCCCGAAAGCATATCGGCAAAGGCAGAACGTATGTACGCTCCAGCAAAGTGCATTAAATGCGGAACTTGCGTTACAGTTTGCCCCGAAAAGGCCATAACGTTAACTCCGGAAGGAATTATTACCGACAAAAACCTTTGCAAGCAATGCGGAAAATGTACCGATGTTTGCCCCACAAAGGCCCTAGAAATGTCTGGAAGAGCAATGTCTGTTCCTGAAATAATGGAGATAATTGAGAAGGAACGCGTATTCTTCGACCAATCGGGTGGAGGCGTTACATTCTCAGGTGGCGAGCCACTTATCCATTCGGAGATGCTAATTGAACTGCTCGACGAATGCAGGAAACGGAAAATTCATACCGCAGTTGATACGGCTGGGAATGTTGCCACCGAAACAATACTTGAAGTTGCCAAACGAACCGACCTTTTTCTGTACGATTTAAAGATGATGGATTCGGAGATGCACAAGAGATGGGTTAATTCCAACAACGAGAAGATTCTTTATAATCTACAGGCAATTTCCGATTTCGGCTCAAAGGTTATTATTCGAGTACCTTTTATTGGTGGCGTTAACGACTCTATGTTGAATATTGTTGAAACGGCAAGATTTGTTGCCAGATTATCGGGCGAAAAAAAGGTGGTTAATCTTTTGCCATACCACAACATTGCCCAACACAAATATATGAAGTTAGGGAAAGCGGATAGTTTCGAAAATTTGGCTGAACCCGATAAAAGTGTTCAGGAAAAAGCCATATCAATTTTTGCAGGATACGGCATACAAGCCACAATTGGTGGATAACAGATTTAAACATTAAAATTATTTTCATATGAAATGCCCATGTAACAAATTACACCAAACGCAATGATTATAATATGGGCATTCCATCTACATTGTTTGAGAAACTAAAATCGTAAGTTTAATGTAGTTGAAAATTAACTACTTAATAAATCATAAACAGATGAATAGATTTAAATCATTGATTTTTGGCTTTTTTGTAA
>CAZTVB010000480.1:0-2569 GCA_964616315.1 uncultured Rikenellaceae bacterium | reverse complement strand
TTATCCTTTTCCGATGGTGAATTGTAGCCCAACCATGCTGAGTACGACATCCCTTGTGCTTCACGAATTTCCTGGAATACTATGGACGACATTGAGTTGCCAAAGTACTGGTTAAATAGGTTCGATTTAATATAAACATCCTCAGAGAATGGTACGCCCTTCGATATCAATATTAGGTTTGCTTGCGACATATCGTAGTCAACCAGAAGCACTTGCTTTCCTTTAATGTCTATTTCGGGGTAATCCTTTTCTTGAGGAATTGGATTTAGTGTTTCAGGAATTTTATGGTACTTTTCAATCTCAGTTTGGACTTCGGCTAAAGAACTTGGTCCATAGTAAAAAATCTTATGTGGATAGGTAGTTAAGTTTTTAACCATATCGGTGAGTTCTGCCGGGTTGATGCTTTTCAACTCCTCGTTGGTAACAATATCGTTGAATGGCGACCTTGGACCATAAATGGCATAGTTCCACATGCCTTCCCACAGAATTCTATCCTGGCTCAGTTTTGCATCGCTACGTTCTTTAATAATGCGCTCAGCGTATTTGCTATAAGCGGCAGTATCGGGCTCTGATTCATTCAGAATTTCCTCCATAAATTCCAGCCCTTTTTCATAGTTTCGGTTCAATCCCGAAATATAAACCCACGACCTATCGTCGCCGCTCCAAACGCTTGTGCTTAATCCGTAGCGGAAAAGTTCGCGTTTTAAATCGGCTGCAGAATGTTTCTTTGTGCCAATGTATGGCAAGTAATTTATTGCAATTGGAGTTTTCAGGTTATGATTCTTTCCAAAGTCAACAATATAGTAATTGGTAAAAAGCTCGTTATTCTTATTTTCAATATAGCTTAAATCGACTCCTTCTTTTACTTTAACTGTTTGGAAAGCATTTGCATAATCAACAAAAACAGGGTTGATTGTATCGCTTGGGATTTTCATCCAATCTTCATAGTACTTACTTCTATCTGTTCGGTTTATTTGGATTGGTGTGATTTTGGGCTTGCTAACCTTCACCAGGTCTTTAGCTTCTCCCTTTCGCTTATAAACTGTTACATAGTTATCCGCAAAAAACTTGTTGGCATAATCAACAATTTCCTGCTTAGAAACTTTTTCAACCTCATCGGCAAAAGTTAGAATGTCTGCCCACTCCTGTTGCTGAATGAAAGCGTTTAAGTAGTTATAAACCCTGAAGTTTTCCTGTAAGCCACGAAGCATCGATAATCTGTTTTGGTTTGCAATGGCGGTTGGCATCCAATCAGGGAAGTCGCCTTTTTTAAGTTTATCTATAGCGTTAAGTAGCTCTGCTTTTGCCTCCTCAAGGGTTTGGTTATTCTTAGGTTTTGCATAGAGAGTAAGATTTCCATAATCGTTGGTAAATCCAGAATAGGCATAAGCCTCGAGTACTTTTTGTTCCTGCATTAGGTCGATATCAATAATGCCTGCTTTTCCGTTGTATAGGATACGGCCCATCAGGTTTAGCATTTTTCTGTTTTCTGGTGTGTTGCTATCGCAACGGTATGCCATAAGAACATTTTCCGCATCGGGTCCAAAAACTTCCTTTTCAATGGGTTTTGTAATTGGATCCTCAACAATTTTTTCAATTGTAGGAAGTGGTTTTGCCTCCATCTTTCCAAATGTCTTATCAATCATTTGAATAACTTTTTCTGAGTCGAAATCGCCCGATAGGCAAATAACCATATTGTTAGGGACATACCAAGTTTCCTTAAATTTTAGGATATTCACCATCGATGGGTTTTTAAGATGCGAAGGGAATCCAATAACATCACGACCAAGTGGGTTTTTAGGAAAAAGCGTGCTCTGAAGAACGTTGTATGCTCTTGAGTCGTCCCTATCCTGATACATATTAAACTCTTCGTAAACAGTTTCAAGTTCGGTATGGAATAGTCGTAAGGCGATATCGCCAAAACGATTACACTCTAACTCCAGCCACTTTTGAAGTTCGCTCGAAGGAACATCGTTGATATATGCAGTTCTATCGTACGATGTAAATGCGTTTGTGTAGCGAGCGCCAATCTCCGATGTCATTTTATCGTACTCGTTTGGAATGGCGTATTTTGATGCTTCAACCGAGAGTTTATCAATATTCTCATAAATTGTTTTACGTTTTGCCTCATCGGTTTCGGCTCTATAAATCTCGAATAGATTTGAGATTGAATCTAGCAACGGTTTTTCTTTTTCCCAGTTAGTGGTTCCAAAGGAGCTAGTTCCTTTAAACATAATGTGTTCAAAGTAGTGGGCTAGTCCGGTTGTCGATTCTGGCTCGCTAGTTGAACCAGCCCTGATGCCAATTAATCCCATAACACGAGGTTCCTTGCTATTTGGCGAAAGGTAAACCTTTAAGCCGTTGTTTAAGGTGTAAACTCGAAGATTTGCAGGGTCGTTGCTTACCGACTCGTAGGAGTAGCCATTGCTATCCTTCTGAACTTTTTTTTGATACTTATTCCCTGTACAGGCCATCATAGAAACAGCCAACATAAGGAACAATAATTTAAACTGATTCATTTTTTATTTTTTAGGGTGTGAGTAATAGATGTAACAATTGTATTATAAAA
>CAZTVB010000479.1:0-2572 GCA_964616315.1 uncultured Rikenellaceae bacterium | reverse complement strand
GTATTATAGAACCAACGATGACGACATGAAAGAAACAGGTGAAACATTTTCGGAAATTATTCATATTCCGTTCAGAATTACTCCATACTAAAACAAAACCCCTCTGTTGAGGGGTTTTGTTTTTACAGTTAAAATGACATTTTTTCATTGCTTGTGTCAATTCAAAATGTTATTGAATTTTAAATAAGTGAAAAACTGGCACACAGGTAGTTAATGAATGTTAATACAAGGCATTTAAGTGTACTAGGAATAAGTTTTGTTTGTTATTTAGTAAAACATAAACTTTAAAATTTGTAGTATATGAAAGGTCAAAAATTTATTATTCCAATCATATCCGCCATTATTGGTGGAGTTGTTGCTGTTGCGATTAGCAATTACATTTTTAAAGGTAATGCTGAGCCTATTGTCGCAGCCGATAAAGATGAGAAGGTTTACCTTACAAAAACCTTTACTGGTGATTCTAACTCAACAGATTTCACTGTTGCTGCCGAAAGAACTGTTGATGCCGTAGTTCACGTGAAAACATCTTATTCAATTAGTAACACTTACTCTTTTGGAGATCCATTCTTCGATTTCTTTTTTGGCCCACAACAAAACGTAAAACCACAACCAGTTCAAGCATCGGGCTCTGGGGTAATTCTCTCCCGCGATGGGTTTATTGTTACAAATAATCACGTAATTGACAATGCAGAGAATATTGAAGTGGTGCTTAACGACAAACGTACATTTAAAGCAAAACTAGTTGGTCGAGACCCAAGCACGGATATTGCTTTGCTTAAAATTGAGGCAACGGACTTACCGTTTATACCTTTTGGAAATTCTGATGAAGTTAAGGTAGGGGAATGGGTACTTGCCATTGGCAATCCTTTCAACCTGAATTCAACAGTAACCGCTGGTATTATTAGCGCAAAAGCACGAAATATTCAAATTTTGAACGAACAGTACGCCATTGAATCGTTCATTCAAACCGATGCCGCTGTAAACCCAGGGAATAGTGGAGGTGCTTTAGTAAATTTAAAGGGCGAACTTATTGGCATTAATACTGCAATTGCATCCAAAACAGGCTCCTATGCAGGATATTCTTTTGCAGTACCTTCGTCAATTGCAAAAAAAATTGTAACCGATTTAATTGAATTTGGCGAGGTTCAGAGAGCAATTCTGGGTATTGGCATAGACGAATTAACCGAAGAACTTGCAACAGAAAAAGGTATCAAAGAGATTAAAGGTGTATACATTGGGCAAGTATACGAGAAAGGTGCTGCAGAAAAAGCAGGAATTCAGGTAGGAGATGTTATACTATCTATTAATGGAATTGATGTAAATAGTATGTCTCAACTACAAGAGCAAATCAGTAAATACCGTCCAAATCAACAAGTTGATGTTGTTGTAAACCGAAATAATAGCAAGAAACACTTTACGGTTACACTAACAAATATGAAAAATGGACTCGATTTGATTACAACCAATTCAATCCTAGAAAAACTTGGTGCCAAATTCTCAGAAATAACCGATAAACAAAAAATGGAACTTAGAATAAACGGAGGATTACAGGTTTCAGAGTTAATGGATGGAGCAGTAAAAGAAAGTGGTATTAAGAAAGGCTATATAATCACCCGAATTAACAGAGCACAAATAAATAGCATTGAGGATTTAAAGAGAATTATGGAGATATCGTCGGGGGCTGTTTTGGTTGAAGGAGTTTATCCAAATGGCACTAGAGTAGCATACGCTTTAAATCTCGAATAAAATATTTATCAACATAAACGAAACAAAACTAACCCGGTTTCCGTTCTACGATAACATCGTTGAATGGATTCCGGGTTAAATATCTTTAAAATAGATATGTTGTAAAATATTTAACTTGAAATTAACTTGAAATTGACATAACTTCGCATAAAATTTCGCATAAAGTAGATGAGACAGCTAAAAATCACAAAATCAATCACTAACAGAGAGAGCGCTTCGCTTGATAAGTACTTACAGGAAATTGGAAAGGAAGACCTTATCACAGTTGAAGAGGAAGTAGAATTAGCGCAGCGCATTAGGAAGGGTGACCAAGCAGCATTAGAAAAACTTACCAGAGCAAACCTTCGTTTCGTTGTATCGGTGGCTAAACAGTACCAAAATCAGGGCTTAAGCCTACCCGACCTTATCAACGAAGGAAACCTTGGTTTAATTAAAGCTGCTGAGAAGTTTGATGAGACTCGTGGTTTTAAATTTATCTCATACGCAGTATGGTGGATTCGTCAGTCAATTCTTCAGGCTTTAGCTGAACAATCAAGGATTGTACGTTTACCATTGAACCAGGTTGGTTCCTTAAATAAAATCAACAAGGCATTCTCGAAATTTGAGCAGGAATTTGAGCGTACTCCTTCTCCAGAGGAATTGGCAACTTTGCTGGAACTTCCAAAGGAAAAGGTTAATGATACACTACGTGTTAGCGGACGTCACGTTTCAGTTGATGCTCCATTTGTTGATGGAGAAGACAATAGTTTATTGGACGTTCTTATCAACAACGATTCTCCAAACGCTGACCGTGGCTTAATTAACGAATCGTTGAGTCGTGAGATTG
>CAZTVB010000478.1:0-2572 GCA_964616315.1 uncultured Rikenellaceae bacterium | reverse complement strand
GAAATTCCATCGGAACCAATAGCATCGTCGCTACCTTCGCCCATGCCAATTTCGCCTTGTGCATATATAACTGCAATTTTATCCTTCGAGAATTTTGCCTTTTTAGCAGGAACCTTGAAGTATTGTGCTAATGTAACAGTTTTAAGGTCTTCTTTCTCTGGAGTTTCAGTTAGCCCTTTTAATTTATCAATAAGTTGGTCTTTGTATATTAAACTGTCAACCAATTTATTGTCGATACAAGATTTCCCGTTAAAAATCTCCATATCGTTGGCCAAACGGTTTAATTCTTCAACAGAAACGTTACGTGCTTTAGAGATTCCATCAACCCAATGGTTCCAGATTGAACCCATATAGGTTAATGTTTGCTCACGGTTCTCTGGGCTCATCTTATCAAGCATAAAAGGCTCAACTGCGCTTTTGAATTTACCATGACGAAGAATTTGAGGCTCAACGCCTAATTTCTCTAGAGCACCTTTGAAGAACATAATCTCTGAACGTAAGCCCATCCACTCAACCATACCCTCTGGGTTAAGGTAAACCTTATCGGATACAGTGGCTAGGTAGTATGCTTTTTGGCTATAGGTATCGCTATAGCTAATAATGAATTTACCAGATGTTTTGAAATCGATTAGCGCATCGCGGATTTCCTCAACGGTTGCAGCGCCAGCTCCAACAGCGTCAATTTCCATAAAAATACCTTTGATGTTTGGGTCTTCTTTAGCACCCTCGATGGCTTTTAGGATTTTATTAAGACCCATGCTGCTTTGTGGTTGCATCGACATAAAATCGAAACCTTTGAAGGGGTTATCGCTTGCACGGTCAACAATCTCCTGATTGAAATCAACATAGAGAATTGAATTTTCCTTAACAACGGTTTCCTTATCGCCCGACGAAACCAATGCCCCAATTACTCCTATCATTACAAAGAACAGAAGAAGCAACGAAATGAATACACCCAATATGGTGATTAATAGATGTTTGAAGAAATTTTTCATATATTTAGTGGTTTAGTGATAATATTATTTGACAATTTAGCATGTGATTTGTTACATACTAAAATCAAATTTAATCAAAATATAATAGCTATAAGTTGTTGGGAAATAACTTTTTTTAATTCAATACGTATTCATGAAGTTGATAATCTGTTCATTAGTTTGTTTGAAAATATTTTGCGTATTAAGATTATTTATGAAAATTTACAATAAGTTTGCAACGCATTAAATTGAATGAGATGGCAAAGGTATTTTTCACTATAGGAGGCAATATTGGCGATAGAGTTTTTAATCTTCAGGAAACTTGCAGGTTAATTAATAGCCGTATTGGATGTATTCGTAAACAGTCATCTATTTACGAGTCGGAACCTTGGGGTTTTAGTAGCGAGTTAAATTTCTTGAATCAGGTTATAGTGGTTGAGACCAACTTAAGCCCTGCTGCAATAATGCTGGAAATATCGTATATAGAGTCAAAAATGGGTCGTGTTAGGAATGGCGCAGGTTACGCTTCACGTACAATGGATATCGATATTCTTTTTTACGACCACCAAATAATGCTTACACCCGATTTAATTGTACCCCACAAGCAGATGCATAAGCGCAGATTTGTGCTTGAACCTTTAAATGAGATTGCGCCAGATTTTATTCATCCACTTTTTTCACTTACCTCACACGAATTGCTTGTTACTTGTACTGATGAGTCCAGGGTGTGGAAGTTTGAGCGCGCAGAAGTAGGGAATTAAGAAAGTATTATTTCTTTCGGTCAAAATACTCCCGAACCGTAAGAATAATTGCCAGAATAAGCCCTAACTGGATAGCCGATTGCCAGCCATAAACAATATTCCCGTGCACTAAAAATGAGTATAATACTTTTACTAAAACACTCACTGCAAATGCAAGGATGAATATCCCTACAAATACTAAAAAAAGATTCATACGTTTCATGGGCTTCAATGTTTAAGTGTTTTTACGTTTTAGATGATGGCTTAACAGAAACAGAATTTAAGTATTTTAATCATAGTTAGCCAACTAGTTATCCCAAAGGTACCACTTAATTATTCCCGTGTCAATTTTATTTATTGGAATAGCAACTTTGGTTAACCATCATCAATTTTTCCACATCAAAACCATTCTCCTTCGCTATATTGACAAGAGTTGTGTAGGTTTGTTTATCTAAAGTGCTGGACTTCGATAGAATCCATAAATATTTGCGAGATGGGTCGCCAACCAGTGCGTAGTTATAATCTTTATCGAGCGCAATAACCCAATATTTTCCACTGAAGGGCCAGAAGAACCGAACTTTAAGTCGACCCGGATAGTTGTTGTCGGGTACCCAAGCCACCCCTTTTATGCTTTTGGATTTTGATGTATCGGCATTGGTGTAACCTTTGTTTAACACTTCCACTTTGCCGTTGGGAAGTATTGTGTAGGTTGCAGTTACGCACTCCAACCCTTTCTCGAAACTATTGGGTAAACGAGCAATTTCGTACCAGGTTCCTGCATATTTTGTTAAATCAAGTTCCTTTGCGGTTGGAAGGTCTTCCTGCTCGTTTTTACATGCTGTGAGGCTAAGCATAAAT
>CAZTVB010000477.1:0-2575 GCA_964616315.1 uncultured Rikenellaceae bacterium | reverse complement strand
CCGAGGTCGAAATTTACATACGTGAATATTTATTGCAGGGCGGCACTTACGGAAGGGGTGCTTACAACCGTGTATTCCTTGCTTCAAAAAGGGTTGAAGAAACTCGGAATTTAATTTCTAGCATTATCGGTACAGAGTTGAATTCCAATATTTTGTTTACATCTAACTCAACTTCTGCATTAAATACAGCTATAAAAGGATTTAACTACAAAAAAGGGAGAGTTTTAATTTCCCCTCTTGAGCACAATGCCGTATGTAGGCCATTGCAGCACCTTAAAAACTTAGGTGTAATCGAATTCGATATTCTCCCTCACAAATCGGATGGATTGGTCGACTTAACCAGTTCAAAATCAATCAACTTTGACCAGTACGATTTAGTCATTGTCAATCATACAAGCAATGTTAACGGTGTAATACAGCCTGTTTCCCAGATTAAAAAGATGATTGGCCACACGCCACTACTCCTCGATGTGAGTCAATCTGTTGGTAAGACTGATATCCGAGTTGATGATTGGGGCGTTGATTATTTAGCACTTACAGCCCACAAGGGGTTGATGGGACCAACAGGTGTTGGTGCATTGTTTGTCAGAAATCCTGAGGGTTTATCGCCTCTTATTCACGGCGGTACTGGTTCATTATCGGAAAGTTTTGAGATGCCCGAAATTTTGCCCGATAGATTTGAGGCAGGAACCCCAAATATCCTTGGAATATATGGACTTTACGGGGCTATTACTGCTAATGCTGAAAGGCAATACGGCTGGTCGTCGTTTATATCACTTTTGAAAGAGTTAAATAAACTTCGAAAATTCAAACTCTTTGCTGCAAATAATGTTGATTATCAATCCGATGTATTCTCAATAAAGCCATTAGAGCAGAGTGTATCAGATTTATCAAGGGTGCTTTACCAGAATTACGGAATTGAAACGCGTAGCGGTTTACACTGCTCTCCATTGGCGCACCAAACTTTAGGAACTTTTCACGATGGAACAGTTCGTTTCTCCTTATCTAAGTATCACACCGATAACGATTTGGAGTTTTTACTAAATTGCCTTGTAAAGGAAAATGAAAAGCAGTAAAGAGTTTAGCATTCTTCTATTTCAAAGCATTCATCAGGTGATGAGGGCTGAGAACATTATTAGCAAGAATGGTTACAGTTATCAAATAATTCCAGTACCATCGGAGTATAGTTCCGAGTGCGGAATGTGTATTGAGATTGATAGTTTAAATACAACTGCAATAACAACTGAATTACAGAAATATAACATAGAATCAAAAGTAGTTAAAAGATGAGCGAAAGTTTTGATTTACTTTCTACAGTGGAGTATGGAGGATGCTCAGCAAAGATACCAGCATCGGTTCTAGAATCGATACTGATAAACTTACCCAAAGTAACAGACCCTAATGTACTTGTTGATATTGAAACACATGACGATGCTGGTGTTTACAGAATAAACGATGAGTTGGCTCTAATTGTAACAACCGATTTTTTTCCGCCAATTTGCTCCGATGCCTATGAGTTTGGCCAAATTGCCGCAACTAACTCAATAAGCGATGTTTACGCAATGGGCGGAGAACCGTTTCTTGCACTGAACATTGCAATGTTTCCATCTACTAAAATTCCAATTGAGGTTTACCAAAGAATTCTGGAAGGTGCTGCTGCAGTTGCAAAGGAGTCTGGAACAATCATTATTGGGGGTCACACCATCGACGATTATCCTCCAAAGTTTGGTCTAGCAGTTATTGGAAAAGTTCATCCAAATAAGGTTATTACAAATGCAGGATTAAAATCAGGCCAAAAACTTATTCTGACTAAGCCATTGGGCACAGGAATAATAGTTGCGGGTAAAAGGCTCGAAATGGTATCGGAAAATGCCTATTTAGAGGCTTTAAGGTGGATGAAAACACTCAACGCCGATGGATGTACGGTAATGCAGGAGCATTCTGTAACTGGTGCAACGGATATTACAGGATTCGGTTTGCTAGGACACGCTTTAAAAATGGCTAAAGCCAGCAAGGTGAACCTAAGCATCAACTCAAAATCAATTCCTTACATATCAGAATCATACAAACTTGTCGATGAGGGTTGCATTCCTGGTGCGGCCTTTCGAAACCTTGAGTACATAGATAAAGATGTTAATTTCCAAAACATCGACTACAACCTAAAAATGATTATGACCGATGCACAAACATCGGGAGGACTGCTTATGGGGGTTAAACCTGAAGTTGCCGAAGATACTGTTAACGAATTGAAAAGTAAAGGATTAATATACACTTCAATAATTGGCGAAGTTACAGAAGGCGAGGGGAGGATTAATATCTACTAGGTATGGTTTTTAAAGAAGGGGAATGGTATAATTTCAAAATCATCAACCAAATTGATATCCCTGATAAAGGAAATCAATTTGTACTCCAGCATTCATCGGGCAGGAAAATACTACTATCAGCCGATAATTATGTTAAATACAATTTGGCAATTGGTTCCAGTATCGATTGTCGCGTTGATAAGATAAATTGCACTGGCCAAATATTTATGGAACCCAAGCATCCTTACTATACAATTGGGGATGTATATACC
>CAZTVB010000476.1:0-2589 GCA_964616315.1 uncultured Rikenellaceae bacterium | reverse complement strand
GCACAAGTTGCATTTTTCGCCCTCGTTAACAATTAAAATAAGCAACAACAATTTTAACTACAGAATCTCCTATGCACGTGGCTTTAGTTCGCCCACACTTAAGGAACTTTACATGAACTGGCCACATCTTACATTATTTACAATTTATGGTGACAAGAACTTAAAGGCCGAAACCAGCAATTACTTTGCTTTCTCCACGGAATACCTTAACACCAACAAACGATTAAACATAACTGGTACGCTTGCTTATAACCATATCTACAATAAGATTGGCGGAATATGGACAGAAAACCAAACAGAGTATCATTATAAAAACATGGACGAATACACCGTACTAAACGCTGAACTCCTTGTGCGCTGGAAAATTTTCAAGTTTTTGCAGTTTAAATCGGGGTATGCGTACACAAAAACGCTTACAGACAAAAACCTTTCACTACTATCATCTACCAGTCCACACAATCTTACAGCCCAGCTGGAATACAACTTAACAAATGGTTGGTATGAGCTTAATACAAATATCGCCCTAAAGTTTGTTGGGAAAAAGGATGTGAGTGAATTCGATGCAAACACCAGCAACTTTTACGAAATGACCTATCCGAGTTACTCCTTACTGAATATCAACATAAATCAACGATTCCATAGAAACTACTCATTGAGCATTGGTGTAAAAAATCTGCTGAACTACGTTGCCCCAATACATAGCTTTAACACCACACCTAGCATTGGACGACGATTCTATATCGCCATTGGTTACGATTTCTAATTATTAAAACAAATAATCACTTAAAAATAACTTAACTATGATTAAAAAAACAACTATTGCTCTGCTGGCATTTGCCACGTTTGCATTTTTGATTTCGTGTGAGAAGGATGAAACCACATCGCAAAACGGAAAAGTTATCGAAATTAATGCATCGGCTTACAATGCATGGACCTACTTCTCATTCGACGAGGACACCGTTGTAAGCATAAACGACTACGCCACATCAACGGATTGGGATATTGCCTTTCACAGGTCCGATATCAGGGTAAACTGCGGTCAGTCGGGCCCCGGATTGGGCGGCTCATACAATATGGGTAAAGTTAACTTCAACTCTGTTACCGAAACTCCAGCCGATGGGTACTCACTTAACACCACAATACAGATTCTTGAATCGTATACAATGCCTCCAACTTATGTAACCGTTCCTGGCGATACATTGGTAAGCAAGTGGATGACTATAACCACAAGCAACACTGCCCCTCCAACCTATAACTATAGCGATAATATTTATGTTATAAGAACCGCAAAGGGTAAGTATGCGAAAATTTGGCTATCAAACTACTTCAACAGCCAAAGCCAAAGTGGACATATTACAATGAAGTACGCTTATCACGCAAAAGGAAATAGACAATTCTAAACTGTAATTCAAACAATGTAAAACCCCGCAAAACAGTAATTGCGGGGTTATTTTATTTTCAACAACTTGCTGCTAATGAACTATTCTATAACTTTGTTATAAAAACATTAAAAATGCAACTCGAAGAATTGGGCTATACTCCCGAACTGGAAAATCTGCGAAAAGAAAATAACCTTTTACACTTCGATATAGGAAGGGTAATTGCCGAGCACAAGGAACGCTACGAGGTTAAAACTGTAAATGGCGATTACGAAGCAGAGATTGTTGGCAATATTAGGTTTACCGCGAATAGTCGTGCTGATTTTCCTGCAGTTGGCGACTGGGTTGCTATTAGCGAGTACGATAAGGACAAACTACTTATCCACGCAATTCTTCCACGCAAAACCATTATTGAACGGAATGCCGTTGGGAAATATGCAGAAACCCAGATTATAGCAACCAATATCGATTACGCATTTATTGTTCAGGCTGTTGATAGAGATTTTAACATTAACAGGATTGAGCGATACCTTACCATTTGTAATACATCGAAGGTCAACCCAATTATCATATTAACAAAGGTTGATTTGATTGACAGCGCCACACTTGATGAAATAACTGAAAAAATTGAGCATCGGGTTAAGCACACACCAATTATAGCCATTAGTAATTACACCAACGTTGGTATTGATAAAGTAAAAACGATAATTGAGAGAGGTAAAACATACTGTTTAATGGGTTCGTCGGGTGTTGGAAAATCAACGTTAATTAATTCTCTCACAGGAAAAGAGATTATGCGTACCGATTCAATTAGCGAGGTTAGCAATCGTGGAAAGCACATAACTACTCACAGGGAACTTATTCTGCTTGAGAATAGTGGTGTACTTATTGACAATCCGGGTATGCGCGAGGTTGGGATAGCAGATTCTGCCAATGGCCTTGAGATTACCTTCGACGACATTCTGAAATACGCCACCAAATGCAAGTACGCCGATTGCCAGCACACACACGAGGTTGGTTGTGCAGTAATTGAAGCTGTTGAGAATGGAGAAATAGACCGGGCATCGTACGAGAATTATCTAAAAATGGAGCGCGAACGCAATTTCTTCGAAACCAGCCAAGCAGATAAAAAACGTAAAGAAAAGATGTTTGGAAAGATTCTGAAAAACTATAAGAAGGATATGAAAAACAATAACTTATAATAGTTTAT
>CAZTVB010000475.1:0-2596 GCA_964616315.1 uncultured Rikenellaceae bacterium | reverse complement strand
TTCTTGAAAAGCACAAGGTGAAGACCATTCCTCATTCATCCCTTGATTATGTGAAAAAGAATAAACCAGTTTTCGAAAACTGGAAAAATAAGCCTATTTGGTTCGAAGATAATTTTAATACAAGTAAATACTACAGTGGTAAATAGCCTAGAATTCTTTGCAGAGCCTTTCAGCATAGCACTTGAGAACAAGTTAACTGTTTATCGGTATAACGATGATTTTACAACTCCTTTCCACCATGTAAATAGAACGTTGTGGAATTACGACGCTAAAGCTGTAAGAGCTTTAACGCCGTTGGGGGTTTGTGGTTTTTCGGGCGAACAGGTTCGTTTGGGTAGGTGCAACTATTTTTTTAATGCTTTCTCTGATAGCGTTCTAATTAAAAGTCCTATTCGAATTTTACAGCTTGAGGTTGATAAAAATAAGGTGTTCTATTCCGATGATATGGAGTTTGTTTTTACTGAGGCTAATATTATAGGTGTGCTAACTTGGGATGAGTTAAAAATGCTATTCCCAGCGTACACGGAAGTAATTGACACTTACAACGAGGTGTTAGCCACAAACTATAGCCATGATTTGAGCCGCGCGAAGTTTGACCAAGCGGTTGATGTTGCAAGGCGTTTGTGTAATGCAATCCCAGCAATCGGAGGTGAAACAACGGAAATACATGGCATAACCCACGGCATTAGGGTTGAAAGAAACGGGTATATGCTTTGTCAACTTATGGGTGTTGATGGTAGGATTGTTCGCCCGTTTGCATACTCACACGATTTTTGCAGACTTAACGATGGAACCGACCCAGGACACGGCCTAAGAGCCGCCGAAAACATTGAAGCACACCGGGAATTTTATTTGTACCATTTTGGATTAAGCAACGCTGAGATCGAATTGCTTAAATACGCCTGCCAGCATCACACAGATTTACTTAAATCTGATTATGAAATAGTAAATATCTGTTTCGATGCTGATCGTTTGGATTTGCCGCGTGTGGGTATCGTACCGGACCCAAACTTCATGGCCACCACTTTAGGCGGTATGTATGCAGCGACATTGAAACGGTAAACCATTGTACAAAAATACGAGTACTTTAATTATTGGGAACATCTCAAAAAGCAATAGCCTTGCAAGGGATTACTAAGAATTCGAGGTTATTTTCATTAAAATTTCATACTTTAATATAAGGTATAAGTTATCCAAAGTTAGTTAAATGAGAGTTGAGTTTCAACTTAGTTTCAAACTCAAATCCTGCTAAGTAATTCTGGGTGGTTTTTATATCCTTATGCCCAAGCGATTCGCTTATGTACTCAACTCCAGCACCACTTCTAAGCAGTACTGTAGCAAATGAGTGTCGGGCTGTATATGTTGATATGTCGGGTAGCCCAACTTGATTCGCAATTGCCCTAAGGTGCTTATTCATTTGCTTAGTCAAGTTGTAGGTAGTCTTCTTAATAGCCTCAGGGGTTGGGTTGCCATTTACATAGCCAAATACAAAGTTATCACCCAGCCTACTTGTACCCCACTTGTTCAAAATTGCCTCAATTTGTGGTAGGATTGGGGCGTTTATTGGCTTTTTCTCCCTTGAGGTTCTGTTCGTTTTTTCTCGGTAGTAAATAATTTCTTTATCCTTTATACTACTCCATTTAAGTAGAATTAAGTCTTTTACGTTCATTCCGTTGGTTAGGTAGGAGAAGAACCACAGGTCTCTCATTTTCTGAGCCTCACTTTCTTCCGGAAGTTGAAAGGTCATTAACTTCCCAATTTGCTCTAGGTTGTAGGCCATTTTTCTTCCTGTTCCTGTTTGAATCTCATACTTTCCCCGTCCAAAAGGGTAAATGGCCTCTGTAATTATTCCATCCTGCTTTGCCTCATTGAATATACTCCTCAGGCATCGGATATACATGGATAGCGAACTGTAGGAATTACCTTGCTTGGTGGAGTTCTTGAATTCCTGCTTTCTGTTGATAAACCAGGTCTCGTATTCCTTTAGCCAGTTTGGTGTTATCTCGTTGAAGTTTAGGCTTTGATTATCGTTGAAATTTTTTAGGCTTGTCAAGGCACACTCATACACAATCGCGGTTCCGATTTGGCCATTTGTTTTTAACTTCTGAATCTTACCAGTAAAGGCACTATAAACACTTACCTTGTTGCCTCTGCTAAGCCTTTTTTCCAGTGCATCAAAAGAGAACCCAATGCTTTCAATTAAATCTTTCACCTGTTCCTCAATGGCTAGAAACCCATTGAATATCATCCTTCGGGTTTGAATTAAGTCCTGTCTTTTAGTATGTTCAATACTAAGCCAGTCTTTTTCAGATAGGGCAAAGCCTGAATCACGATACATTACTTTTCGTTGGTATGTAACTCTGTATTTAACTGGATAGCCTCCTTTTTTCTCCCTTCGTAAATCAAAGAATATAGCACCAGTTACATTCCCGTGTGAAAAAGGCTTGATGGTGGTATTGATGTTCTTTTTATTCCTTCTCATCGTGTTGTTGTTTGCAAACAATTTACAAACAAATATATGAAATTAATCAAAATTATTAAAATTTTATTTGCATATTAATTTAATAAAAGTACCTTTGTTACTGTGTTTATAAAC
>CAZTVB010000474.1:0-2596 GCA_964616315.1 uncultured Rikenellaceae bacterium | reverse complement strand
AGAAATTGTGCTGATGCATCACACGCGAAATCCACTCCATTAATTCTGGTAACGACTCTTCCTCGTTGTAAAGCGGAACAATAACAGAAATATCCATACTAAAAATATATTTTAATTACTCAATTACCTGAGTATTTGTAAAAGGGTTATCGTTTTTCTTTTTAAGAATTGCAGCAGTAATTAGCGAAACGATTGCTCCAAATATAGTACCTGATAAGATTGTTGTAAATATAGTTTTTACAGGATTTATCTCATTTATTTTCGAATCAATACCTTCTATTGCTTTTTGAATTTGATCTTCAGCAACACCCTTGCTACTCATAAATTCATACATCCACTCTTTTTGAGCTTCCAGTATATTACGCATGTAATCTGGATCTATAACAGTTGATTGAATGTAGCCATAAACAGCAGAAATGATTGAAGCAAAGAAAACAACCATTAAACCGATTATAAACCCTTGTCCGAAAGTCATTTCGCCTCCAAGCACTTCTTTTCTTATTTTTTTCGTAGCGTAGAAGATACCAAAAAAAGTAATTGCCAGAGATATAATAAACAAAAACATTGGAACCATAAAACCGATAGGCTTTATATCGAGCAAATACATTAAAAGTGAAAAAATTACCATCACAATTCCTAGGTACAGTCCATAGGTCATGGAACTGAAAAGTAGAGGGTTAGATTTATTATTCATAATTTTAAATGATTTAGTTTCAATGCAAATATAAACAAAATGCGAAAATTTTATTAAAGAGTTTGCAACCAACAATAATCTTACTACTTTTGCACCGGGTAAGTCTTATACGACCAGCTCCTGCAGAACTCCCCCAGGACCGGAAGGTAGCAAGGGTATGTGGTTGTAGCGGTGCGATATAAGTAGCTTACCCACTTTTTTTATACCTACTCGATATTTACTTCGGTTAAGCCATATCCTCTGATTTTTCCACTATTGTAGTTAATCCGTGTTGATAATTCTGCCCATTTTTTCAGAATTATTATTATTCTTTTTACTAAATTCAATTTGGGTAGATAAAAAATTGTAGGTAATTTTATTGGCACCAAAAACGAAACTATTTCATTAAATAAATCTATTATGAACAAAGACATTTTTAAGTTAGAGCCCCAACGTGTATGGAAACACTTCTATAGCCTTACTCAAATTCCACGACCATCGAAGCATGAAAAATCTTGTGTTGACTTCATGGTTAAGTTTGGCAAGGATAATGGTCTTGAGACAATTATCGATGAGGTTGGTAACGTAATAATTCGCAAGCCTGCAACTCCTGGTATGGAGAATCGTAAAGGCATCGTTCTTCAAGGTCACCTCGATATGGTTCCTCAAAAGAATAGCGACAAGAATCACGATTTTACAAAAGACCCAATCGAAGCATATGTAGATGGAGAATGGGTAACTGCCAATGGAACCACTCTTGGTGCTGATAACGGTATTGGCGTTGCTGCAACTATGGCTGTCCTTGAGGCTAAAGATTTAGTTCATGGCCCAGTTGAGGGATTATTCACCATTGATGAAGAAACAGGAATGACTGGTGCGTTTGGCCTTAAGTCTGGATTACTTAAAGGTGATATCTTGATGAATCTCGATTCAGAGGATGAGGGTGAACTCTATGTAGGTTGTGCTGGAGGACTCGATGCTAACATTAAGTTTGAGTACAAATCTGCTCCTATCCCAAGTGGAGTAACCGCATATAGTATTGCAATTAAAGGACTTAAGGGCGGCCACTCAGGTATGGATATTGTTTTAGGCCGTGCCAACTCCATTAAGTTATTATTCCGATTCCTTTATAATGTTGAAAAGACATTAGGGGTTAAGGTTGCATCAATCGATGGTGGTAGTTTACGTAACGCTATTCCTCGCGAGGCATTTTCTGTAGTTGTTGTACCCAATGAAAATTTAGCAAAGTTTGAGAAGGCTGCAACCGAACACCTTAATATATATAAGGCAGAATTTGCAGTTACCGAACCTAGCCTTTCGTTTACAGTTGAGAAAACAGAGATGCCTTCATCTATTATTGATGCAAAGGTTCAAGCCAATGCAACTCGTGCTTTCTTTGGTTGCCCTAATGGAGTCATCAGAATGAGTGATACTATGCCTGGGCTTGTTGAAACCTCCAATAACTTGGCTCGTGTTTATTCCGATGGGAATGCAATTCATGGACAATGCTTAATGCGTAGTTCTGTGGAAACATCAAAAGATGCCTTGGCCGATAAGATGGCCGCGGTATTTGAACTTGCTGGTGCAAAAATTGAGTTTACTGGTGGGTATCCTGGATGGAAACCAAACCCAAATTCTCCTATTTTGAAGGTTATGCAGGATGTATACAAGAATAAGTATGGCAAAACACCTGAAATTAAGGCTATTCACGCAGGCTTGGAGTGTGGTCTGCTTGGTGGTGTTTATCCTAATTGGGATATGATATCGTTTGGTCCAACCATTCGTTTCCCTCACTCTCCCGACGAAAAGGTGAATATTGCTACAGTTCAAAAGTTTTGGGATTATCTTATTGAGGTCTTAAAGAACGTCCCAGTTAAATAAATCACATTTTCATGTAGATTTTAAGTCCATCTAGAATTCTAG
>CAZTVB010000473.1:0-2599 GCA_964616315.1 uncultured Rikenellaceae bacterium | reverse complement strand
TAAACTTCCGCTATGTGGCAGAGGATGGAAAGTTAAAAACACTGAATTTTGTTATTACATCAAGGGATCACCTCGACTCAATATTATCTGCTGGTGAGCGCGTTGATGGTAGTAGCCTTTTCTCTTTTATTGAGGCAGGCAGCAGCGATTTATATGTGATTCCACGTTACCGTACTGCATTTGTGAATCCATTTTCCGAAGTTCCTGCAATTGATATTCTTTGTTCATTCTACGATAACACAGGTAAACCACTAGAGAGTTCACCTGAAAATGTGCTTCGCAAGGCGCACGATTTATTTAGAAAAGAAACTGGCTACACCTTCAAAGCTTTGGCCGAGTTGGAATACTACGTAATTAGTGATCGTGAGGATTTCTACCCAGGTGTAGACCAAAAGGGATATCACGCATCGGAACCATATGCAAAATATGAGAACCTTCGTCGCGAGGCGTTGCTTTACGTTGCTCAAGCGGGTGGAAAAATCAAGTACGGACACTCCGAGGTGGGCTGCTTTATGACCGAGGATAAGCTATATGAACAACACGAGATAGAGTTCTTGCCGACTAATGCCGAGGATGCTGTTGACCAATTGGTAATAGCTAAGTGGATTGTACGTATGCTAGGATATCGCTACGGTGTTGAAATTAGCTATGCCCCCAAAATTATTGTTGGTAAAGCGGGTAGCGGTTTGCATTTTCATATGTTAATTGAGAAGGATGGACACAATTTGCTAGTTGAGGATAATAAACTCAGTTCTTTAGCCAAAAGAATGATTGCGGGTATTCTTGATTCAGCCGATGCTTTAACTGCATTTGGAAACACTATACCTACATCATACTTGCGTTTAGTGCCACATCAAGAGGCTCCAACTTACATTTGTTGGGGCGACAGAAACCGTTCCGTTGTTGTGCGCGTTCCCCTTGGCTGGACTGGTGCAAATAATATGATTGCCGATGCTAATCCAGTAGAATGCGGTTGTCAAGGTCTAAAGGAAAGTAAGCAAACTTACGAGTTCCGCGTTGCCGACGGTTCTGCAGATCCACACTTAACAGTTGCCGGATTAATTATTGCATCGTTGAACGGTATTCGCCGTGCTGATTCATTGGAAATGGCTGAGAAACTATATGCTCATGTAAATATCTTTAGCGCTGAATTCAAGGAAAAATTAGCATCGCTTAATCAACTTCCAGCATCCTGCTTCGAATCCGCTGAGGTTTTAGATAAGAAGCGCGCAATTTTTGAGGCCGATGGTATTTTCCCAAAAGGAATGATCGATTCTAAAATTAAGAAGTTGAAATCATACAACGATAAAGGTTTGAGTGAAAGAATCTACGGCAAGAACGAAGAAATTAAGACACTAGTTGAGCAATATATCCATATTGCCTAAGGATAAATATTCAGTAAAACTTAAAGCCCTGCGATTTTTCGCAGGGTTTTTTGTTATGTGCATGAAACAATTGAAAAAAATATTATAAATTACATCCGTAAAAGGCTGTTTCTATGGCTTCAAAGGTAGCAATACTGATAGTAAACGGAGTCCTTCCATTCGAAAATTTACAGGATTCACTGGAAGGCTCAGGATATTCATGTGTTGTTATGGAGAATATAGCCTCGGATATCGATTTGCCTAGTTTTAATGTTTGTATTATTGGTGTTTCCAATTTAAATCAGAAGGATAAATTAATATCGCTCTCAAAAAGATATCTCGACAAGCCTTTTATATACTATTTAAGCAGCGAGGTAATAGCGCAGGCCGATGAATTTGATATTATTTGTGAATCGAACCAAATAAACAAGTCGTTTACCAGCCGAGAGTTAGAGTTAGTCATTGAACTTACGAGCATTAAGCGGACGCAGGTTTTTGCATCATCATTTTCCGATAAAAATCCCAACTCGAATCATGTTCGATTAAAAAAAATTATTCCCGAAGAGCAAGCATGGCGGATTCTCTTTGAACAGTCACCCAACGGAATTTTGTTGGCCGATCATCATGGGAATATTCTTTTCACAAATCAAGCTGCTGGCGAAATGTTGGGGTATAACCCACAGGAATTGATTAAAATGAGGTTTCACGATTTAGTTTCTGACGATATTAAGCCTCAGGTTGATATAAATATCCGAAGAATAATCAATGGAGAATCACTTATAACAGAGGTTTACAACTATAGGAAGGACGGCAGTAAACGTTATGTTCAGCTTCACGAGGCTCGGGTAATTTTTCCTGATGGAAATTTCGGAATACTCGATGTTTCAACTGATATATCGAGGGCAAAGCAGGCCGAAGAGGCTCTTTTTGACTCGATGGAAAAGTATCAGATTTTAGTTGAGAACTCAAACGATGGAATTATATACGCGAAGGAAGGATTGATTACTTACGCAAACCCTAGAATTTTGGAGATGCTTTCCATTACTCCGGAAGTTTTTATTGGGCAGCCTATCACAAAATTTGTACATCCTAATGAGCGCAGTAAAATATTGAGCAGATACGAACGACGCCTTAATGGGAGCGTAGAACCCTCAATTTACGAAACTGTCCTTGTGAATTCGAATAATGAGCCCGTACCTGTTGAGTTTAACGTCAACCTAACCGTCCTTCAGGGC
>CAZTVB010000472.1:0-2605 GCA_964616315.1 uncultured Rikenellaceae bacterium | reverse complement strand
ATTTTCAGCACTCTATTCATAAGCAAAACTATTTTTGACTACTTTTAAAACTGATTTTGATTCAACTCATTTATGGCTAAGAAGAACGGTAACGGAAAAGAGAAAAGCATTGAAGAAACCCTTTGGGAATCGGCTAATAAGTTAAGAGGGAGTGTAGAACCTGCCGAATACAAGCACGTTGTATTAGGACTTATATTCTTAAAGTTTGCCAGCGATAAGTTTGAGGAGCACCGCAAAAAGCTCATTGATGATGGTAAGGAGAAATACATTGAGATGCCCGACTTTTACAATATGGCAAATGTATTTTACCTCGATGAAATCTCGCGTTGGAGCTATATCATTAAAAACTCGAAGCAAAACGATATCGCTTTAAAGATTGATACCGCTTTACACAACATCGAAAAGAATAACAAAGCTCTTAAAGGAGCATTGCCCGATAACTACTTCTCTCGTTTAGGGCTTGATATTACAAAGTTAGCCTCGCTACTCGATACTATTAACGATATTGATACCATAAAGGACAAAGCCCACGATATTGTAGGCAGAGTTTATGAGTATTTCCTTTCTAAGTTTGCTCTGGCTGAGGGTAAGGGTAAAGGAGAATTTTATACTCCCAAAACCATTGTAAACTTAATTGCCGAGATGATTGAGCCTTACAAGGGTATTATTTACGACCCTGCTTGTGGCTCTGGTGGTATGTTTGTACAATCTGTTAAGTTTATTGAAGCGCACCACGGTAACAAAAAGGAAGTTTCCATTTATGGGCAAGAGTACACCAACACTACCTATAAACTGGCTAAGATGAACCTTGCCATACGTGGCATTTCGGGTAACTTGGGCGAAAAAGCGGCAAATACATTTAGCGACGACCAGCACAAAGACCTAAAAGCCGATTTTATTATGGCAAACCCACCCTTTAACCAAAAGGATTGGCGTGCCGAAAACGAGTTGATAACCGACCCACGCTGGCGAGGATACGATGTGCCTCCCAAAAGCAACGCCAACTATGCTTGGATTCTCAATATTGTCTCTAAGTTATCCGATAACGGTGTAGCAGGTTTTATTTTGGCCAACGGTGCATTAAGCGGTGGTGGCGATGAGTATAAAATACGCCGTAAGCTAATTGAAAACAACTTGGTGGAGGCTATTCTAGTGCTACCTCAAGATATGTTTTACACTACCAATATAAGTGTTACGATCTGGATACTTAATAAAAACAAAAAAGCGCAAAGCCGAACTATTGGCGATGAACAACGCCAATACCGCAACCGTGAAAAGGAAATTCTATTTATGGATTTGCGACAAATTGGTGAGCCATTCGAAAAGAAGTTTATTCAATTCAGCGAACAGCATATTAAAGATATAGCGGCGACTTACCATAGTTGGCAGCAAGAAAATAGTAACTATAAAAACATTCCTGAGTACTGCTACTCAGCTACATTCGATGAGGTTGCTAAAAAGGATTTCTCTCTTGTTCCAAGTAAATACATTGAATTTGTAAACCGAGATGAGAACATTGACTTTGACGAGAAAATGAAAGCACTACAAGCTGAGTTTGCTGAATTGCTGAAAGCTGAGGCTTCTTCAAAGAATGATTTACTAACTGTTTTTAAGGAGTTAGGATATGAGATCAAATTATAAGCGGTTAGGTGATTATATTTTAGAGGTAAATGTTCGTAATGCTCAACTAAAAGCAGAAGAATTACTTGGTATTAATATCGATAAATTTTTCATGCCTTCGGTAGCAAACGTTGTTGGAACTGACTTGTCTGTTTATAAACTTGTTAACAAAAGGCAATTTGCATGTAATAGAATGCATGTAGGTAGGGATTACAGGTTGCCTATTTCAATGTCAAAAAGTGATACTGAGTTTATGGTATCGCCAGCGTATGATGTTTTCGAAATAAAAGATACTGAGATTCTTGATCCTGAGTTTTTGATGATGTGGTTTTCCCGTAAAGAGTTTGACAGAAATGCTTGGTTTTATACCGATGCTGATGTTCGTGGTGGATTACCATGGAAATCTTTTTGCGATATGCAATTACCCGTTCCTTCTATAACAAAGCAGCGCGAAATAGTAAAAGAGTACAACATAGTACAAAACCGCATTGAACTTAATAACAAACTAATACAGAAACTTGAAGAAACCGCGCAGGCTATTTATAAGCAGTGGTTTGTGGATTTTGAATTTCCTGATGAGAATGGGCAGCCATATAAAAGTAGTGGTGGGGAGATGGTTTGGAATGAAGAATTTGAAAAGGAAATTCCAAAAGGTTGGGAAGTTGATATGCTACAAAAAATCATATTATTTAAGAATGGTAAAACAAAGCCAACAAAAGAAGGAGAATTTCCTGTTTATGGAGGAAATGGAATAATAGAACATGTAAACCAAAATAATGATGAGAATGTGATTGCAATTGGAAGGGTTGGAGCTTATTGTGGTAGTTTATATAGAGTTTTAGGAAAGTGTTGGATTAGTGACAATGCTATTTCAGCACAATCTAAAATTAACGCAAATATGTTTAGTTATTATGTTTTGAAATATTTAAATCTCAATGAAAGAAGTGAAGGGACTGGGCAGCCTCTAATTACACAAGGATTATTA
>CAZTVB010000471.1:0-2614 GCA_964616315.1 uncultured Rikenellaceae bacterium | reverse complement strand
ATCAATATAGTAAATCATAATGCAATGATAGTAGCACCTTTAAATGAATTTGGAACATATATCAACCTTCATCCACTATTCGAGAAAGTTGAACAAGCGTTAATTACTCTAGATTTTAGCAAGCCCGGAGAACGCGTTTATATTGATGGAGAGAATCTTTTTGCAATTCCCTCATTCAATAAGGCGAAAACTGAGGAAGAGGCATTGCTGGAGGCTCATGATAGATATATCGACATTCAGATTTGCCTTCAGGGCGAAGAGACTATGGGTTGGCGAAGTCGAGAGGACTGCCGCTCACCACAAGCCCCTTTCAACAAGGAAAAAGATTACGTTTTTTTCAATGATAAGCCCATAAACTACTTTAAGGTACCTACTAACTACTTCGCAATATTTTTCCCAAACGATGCACACGCTCCGCTTATTGGCGAAGGCGTTATTAAGAAGGTGGTCTTTAAGGTTTTACTGACCGATGGTGACTAACGATTAGATAACTCAACAACCAAATAACTATTTATGTCAATATCCCAAAACATGGAAGTATACGAAATAGAATTTGAAGTACGCGATTACGAGTGCGATTTACAAGGAATTGTTAACAACTCAGTTTACCTGAACTACCTAGAGCATGCCCGCCACAAATACTTACTCGATAAAGGAATAGATTTTGCAAAACTACACAACGAAGGTATCGACCTAGTTGTATCTAGAATAGAAATTGATTACAAACATTCTCTAACTAGTGGTGACAAGTTTATAGTTCGGCTTAAAACTAGACGCGAAGGACATTTAAGGATGATTTTTGAGCAGGAGGCCATTAAGTTACCTGAGGGGAAAACCGCAGTAAAGGCAGATGTTATTGGAGTTGGACTAAGAAATGGCCGACCCATGAAAGTTGATGATATCCCTGGATTTAAAAAAATAATTTAATTATAATTAGTGGCATAAAAAATGTACTGGTAAGTTGTAACCCTTAATAAATCCACTTTATGAAAGCGTACTTAAGCCTAATAATTATCGCAATTGTTTTCTCAGGATGTAGTTCTGTATTGGATCTTCCTCAGTACAAAAACTATAACGATGAATTCAAAAAAACACATCGTTCATCCTATTCTTTTACTTTAAGTCCTGATGAATGGAATAGCGGTATTGAATCGGCTGAAATATCCTTTGTGAGAGAAAAAGGAAACGATTTTGATATAGTTAAAATATACTGGGTTATTGAGCGCTCATCATCAACTTTCCCAAGAGATACTAATGCATATGCAAAAGCTATGTTTAAAATATTTCCTTTAGAAATAAATTCAAACACCTCTGATTTTAGGCAACAAAAAGTAACCAAGCAATCATCAACCTCCAGTACCGACACCTTATCAAAAAATTCAAATGTGGTGGATAAAATATGGTACGAAGACAAGTTTATTTCAACTTTGCAGCCTGACTTAATTAATGCTATTAAAAATACAAACGAACTAAATTTCCGATTTTACTACGGCGCCAAAGTAATCACCTTTATTGTCAAAGGCGAAAAACTAAAGAAAATTAAAAGCATTCTACTCGAATAAGAAAACTTTCATATCTCTTCAAGGAGATTATATAATATTAATCAATACACCTCTGGTACAAAATTCTGGTCTGTTATTGGCGGACGAATATAGGAGTTATCCTCCCTACGAGGTTCAAGTTTAATTGGTGCTGGAGTTAAATCCTCATAAGGAATTAAACTTAGTAGATGACTAATGCAGTTAAGCCTAGCCCTGCGCTTATCATCGGCACGTACAACCCACCAAGGGGCCTGTTTAATATCGGTATGGGCAAACATCTCGTCCTTGGCTTTGGAATATTCTACCCAACGGTTGCGCGACTCAACATCCATCGGGCTTAACTTCCATCGTTTTGTAGGATCTTCAATTCTCTCATGGAACCGACGTTCCTGCTCAATATCGCTAACCGAAAACCAATATTTAATGAGAATTATATCGGAACGAACTAACATTCGCTCATACTCCGGACACGACCTCAAAAACTCCAAGTACTCCTCCTCATTACAGAATCCCATAACTTTTTCCACTCCAGCCCTATTGTACCAACTCCTGTCAAAAAGGACCATTTCGCCTGCAGCAGGTAAATGAGCAACGTAGCGTTGAAAATACCACTGAGTTTTTTCTTTCTCAGTTGGCACACCCAATGCAACAATTCGACATGAGCGAGGATTCAGTCTTTCGGAGATAGTTTTTATAACACCACCCTTCCCGGCTGCATCGCGCCCTTCAAAAATCAACACAACTTTCAATTTCTTAAATTTAATCCATTCAAGGAGTTTGTTCAACTCTACATGAAGTCGCTCAATTTCTTTCTCGTAAAACTTCTTTTCAAGTTTTTCAGGATGTGAATCAACAACCTCATAATGGTCATCTAACGATGGAATAGCATGTTTTTTATCCTTATGCTTTTTCTCATCCTTATCCTTTTTATGCTTATTTTCCTTTTTGTCCTTGCTCATGGTATTGACATGTTAAATTTCTGAGAGTGAATGAAATTTACAAAAAAAAATATACAACCCAAAATACTGAGCAATAAGTTTATTATTTATATGACATATTAAACATCCTATTTG
>CAZTVB010000470.1:0-2625 GCA_964616315.1 uncultured Rikenellaceae bacterium | reverse complement strand
GTTTATAGAGTGTTCCATTATAAACGTTTCAAAATCTCAAATATTAATCTACTTACTAACTACTTTTATGGTCTCATCAAAAACCTCTACAATATCTCCATTCCTGAGTTTGGCTCTCTTACGTGTTTCAACCTGACCATTAAGGGTAACATCGCCATTCTCCACCAAAAAGTGTGCCTCTCCACCTGAGTTTGCCAGACGGCAAGCCTTTAAAAGTTGGTCTAACTGAATGTACTCCGATTCAATTTGAAATTCCTGCATACAAAACGTTTTAAAATTCAATCAAATTTAGTTGATTTTTTGTTCTGCGTAAAATTCAGGCTCGATTAGTTGACAATTGTTCTGGGGACAACCCCTAAAGGGTTTTAAACCCTTTAGGGGTTTGGGTAAATCCATTTAATCACTCCATTTTTGTATTGCAATAAAAGTCACTAATTTTAAGCGTTTTTAGATTGATACTTTTGTTTATGGAAAATTTAAATCTTTCGTTAATAGTTCCTGTTTATAATCGCCCCAACGAGATTGAGGAGTTGCTGGATAGTCTGTCGAAACAAACCGATAAGAATTTTGAAATTGTAATTGTTGAGGATGGTTCAACCATAACTTGTACCGAGCAGATTGAGAAGTATAAATCGGTTTTCGACATAAAATATTTCTTTAAACCCAATACTGGACCAGGCCAATCGCGTAATTACGGAATGGAGCGCGCCAGTGGCAATTACTTTATAATACTGGATTCCGACTGTATTATCCCCAGCGGATACATTGCAACTGTGCGAAAATCGCTTAGGGAGAATTACGTTGATACTTTTGGTGGCCCCGATAGAGCCGACAAATCGTTCACAAACCTTCAGCAGGCAGTGGATTACTCAATGACTTCGTTTTTTACAACAGGCGGCATACGTGGTGGTAAAAAGCAGCTGGATAAGTACTATCCACGAAGTTTCAACATGGGAATATCCAAGGATGTTTTTCAGAAAACAGGAGGTTTCCCTTCAGTACGTTACGCAGCAAGTAAAGCAGCAGGCGAGGATATTGAGTTGAGTATCAATATTTACAAGCAGGGATTTAAAATTGGGCTGATAAGCGATGCCTATGTTTACCATAAACGCCGAACCAGTATTAAGCAGTTTTACCGTCAGGTATATAACTTTGGGTATGCGAGAGTAACGCTGTCGCGCAGGAATAAACGAACGTTGAAGTTGGTTCATCTTTTGCCTTTGGCATTCACGCTTGGTTCTGTAGGACTAATTATCTGTGCAATATTTATTTCGTGGATGTTTCTGTTGCCCTTGATGCTTTTTATGTTACTTGTTAATTTAGATGCTATTATCCGTAAACGCAGCCTGTTGATTGGTAAACTTGCAATGTTTATAAGTCTTATCCAACTTTATGGCTATGGACTTGGCTTTATGAAAGGCGTTTGGGATGTAGTTGTAGGAAAATCAATTGGATAATAAGTTGATTTGCAAATTAGTCAATTCCTAAGTCAAAATATTTACTTTGAACCAATAATCAAAATGATTCCAAATCAGCGCATAGTAGAACTAGCCAACGAGATTGGGTTCGATGCCTGTGGAGTTAGTGCTGTTGCAGAGTTGGTTGAGGAAAAGGAACATTTTGGAAGTTGGATTTCGGAGAATTATCACGCAGAAATGGCTTATATGGCTAAAAATTTCGAAATGCGTATGAATCCCGCATTAATAGTTCCCAACGCACAATCGGTTATTAGCGTTTTGCTTAGCTACAAACGGGAAGAACTATCCATCGTAAAAAATCCTCCAAAAATATCACGTTATGCACTTGGCTCCGATTATCACTTGGTGATAAAAACTATGCTTTTTGATTTGATGAGCCGAATTAGAGAGGAGTTTGGAACTGTTAATGGACGAGCATTTGTTGACTCAGCCCCAGTTTTGGAGCGTACTTGGGCTGTAAAATCTGGCTTAGGATGGATTGGTAAGAACTCAAATCTTATTAATCCAACTCTTGGGTCATACGTTTTTATTGGTGAATTGATTGTTGATGTTGAGATTGAGCCTACAAATGTTGTGATTCCTAATAGGTGTGGGAATTGTATGCAATGTATGGACGCTTGCCCTACTGGTGCAATTATAGAGCCTAAGGTTGTTGATGCCAATAAATGTATTTCATACATCAATATTGAGAAAAAAACTCCGTTAACCGAGCAGGAGAATTCAATGCTAAATAATTGGTGTTTTGGTTGCGATATTTGCCAGGAGACCTGTCCTTGGAACAAAAAGGCTACAATTAAAAATCATCCTCAACTCCAGAACGAAAAGTTGAACGAATTGTTACCTGAGCAGCTAGTCGGTATGTCAGAAAGTGAATTTGAGGATTTTTTTGTCAAAACGCCGTTAATGCGTGCTGGCTATGAAAAGGTAATTTTGGCAGTAAAGAATATTCTTCAACAAAAATAAAAACTGCGAAACCAAATGGCCTCGCAGTTTCCTTTTTTGAATATCGAAATTATTAGTATCTGTAGTGTTCTGGTTTGTATGGACCTTCAACTTTAACACCAATATAGTCGGCCTGTTTTTGGCTTAACTTGGTTAGTTTAACTCCAATTTGCTCAAGGTGTAGGCGAGCAACTTCCTCGTCGAG
>CAZTVB010000469.1:0-2628 GCA_964616315.1 uncultured Rikenellaceae bacterium | reverse complement strand
ATACGAAAAACAAATGTGGGAAAAATTAAGTTTTCATTTTTAATCCTTAAACCAACACCAAAACCGCTATAGATGGAATTGCTGTAAACCAAATCGTCCGAGGAACCAACTGCACCAATATCGCAGAATGCATAGTATGCAAATCGAAAACCATAAATATAAAGCGGGCTAAAAACAACAGTTTCAAGGTTTAACATTAGCCTAGTTGTTCCTGTTAGGGAACTACTTTTTAAGCCTCTAATACCGTAATCGTTCCGTAGTGCAATATATTCTTTTTCACCTGTAAATCTTGAAAAACCTCGAGTAAAGTCATAACGAATAAATTGCCTAAGATCAGCCTTCCCAACCTGAAAAAGATTGGTGATGTATGTAGATCGGATATCTATAACTGCCTGCTCCAATTTTGGTCCTTCGGCCAAATAACCACTTGTACGAACCGATAGGTATAGGTAACCCAAAGGGGTAATTTCAGCTGCCGACATCTCTCCATTCAGCAAAAATCTTCTTTGAAACTGGCTCTGCTCTATACCTGAGGCAAACTGAACTTTACAACCAATTGGAATATCCTCAGTCGAACCAAAAGAATAAATTAAGTTAGACTGATAAAGATTCTGATTTGACAAGCCTAACGACACTAAATAGTGATTAGTTGAATGAAAATAAGGATTATAGTCTCTTGTAACAATATCGGCCTTATTAAAATCAACCTTTCTATACTTAAACGCCAATGTCAAGATGTAAGGCGCTTTTAACGATTTTTTACTGCTTACTCGAAACGAGCGTCCTAGCCAAAAATCAAAAAGATCATAGTCTATAGAGATTATGGAATCTTTAGCAAATATCTTATAGGGTTCTTTACTAAGAAAGTATGTGAAACCTCCTGCAAACTTGGCCTGCGATGAATAGAAATCTCTATTAAAATTTGTGTAGTACGAAGAATGTCCTAGCCCTTCTCTCATCCATAGATTTGCATCAATAAATGATCCCCATATGTTTGGAACTTTGAACTCACCCTTATAGCCCCATATATCGGGCTTAGACTTATCGTAATATCCCGATGCTTTTGCGCCTAATCCGACTCCCGCAAAGTTACTCTCAGATATTACAGCACTTCCTTTATCAACATCATCAACCCTAACACCTAGCGAAAGAGTCCACTTGTCCTTTGTCACAACAATAGCCCTTACTTTATTTGTGTCGGAAAGCGTTTCAACCATTATATTGGCATCCTCTATGTAAGGTAATTCACGAATCAACTGCTCAGTTTCTGAAAATTCCACAGGATCCACCTTACTGCCCAAACTAAAGAGAATATTATTCTCGACTACCCTTTTTAACGTAGTTATGTGTAACGAATTCCCAAATTTTTCTGCTATTGAATTTGGGGTTATTGAAGTATCGTAAACAGACTGGCCAAAGGTTTTAAGCCTGATAATTCTAATATCTTCAATTTGCTTTCCGGCAAAGGGAACAAAACGCTCACTGGATTCAAACTCCTTTATGACTTTTCCACTCGTTTTAAGGTCATCCTTCCTCGAAACAAATCCATAGAGCTGACGGAATACATAGTATTTTTTTACACTATCAGAACTTGTGCTGTTTAATGTCAGGGGCTTTCCTATAGTATCTACATTCGAATGCAGACTATCATTAACCGCACTCATATTAACAAAATGGGAAAACCTATGGTGATTAATTGTCGAAGTTTGGGCAAACGACCTATGTTCAATAAAAAAAACCATCGATACAGCAGTAAAGATGGCCATTAAGTATATTCTTTTATACGATTTGACAACCATTTCTATGGTCTTACACTAATCCTTAGCAAATTTCTTAGCGTTGATTTCTACTTTTAGAATAAAGAAATAGCTCTCCTCATCGAGAGGTAAAAACTGATAATTAAGAGTTTCTCCTGTTTTTCGGGCAATATCAATTAAACCAAGGCCAGCACCACCCTTATCGGATAAACTTCCCTCCCTAATTTGACGTTTATACATCTCCTTAAGTTCTCCTGGAGTAGCATTATTTACAGTGATTAATGCTTGTTCCAATGGTTCCTTATGCCTTTTGGACACCTTATTGGAAGTTATAACATAGTAAGTATCGTGCTTTTTACCGATAATGAATAAACCGTTTCCAATATTTCGCTCCTTAATCTCATCGGAATGTTTATTCATATTCTGAAGTGTTTCTACCATAACATGGTAAACCTTTCGTTGCACCGAACGCTCCTCGCTGTTCTTCTCCATATCCGACTCGGCCATAGATGTAAACATCTTTGTGATTTCATGGCTAAATTCACCTAGATAAACAAGGGAAAAGCCATTTTCAATCATTTCGTCATAGATATTCGATACCGATTTAATAAAATTAAATGAAAGGTTCATACGCTTAATTTTTGAAATTAAACTTTACAATGATGTGGTTAAATATAAATATTCTTTACCCACAATCCAAAATATTGATAAAAAAGGTCGGATTCGACCGACCTTTAATTTTTATAGTCCTAGCATCTCCTTGCCTTGTATACATCTAATATCGCGCGGGATATTTGCCTCAGCAACCCTATTTAGATCATTCTGTAGTTCCTCACCAATAAACCCTTTCTCGGCAAAAAGTTTCTTAGTT
>CAZTVB010000468.1:0-2628 GCA_964616315.1 uncultured Rikenellaceae bacterium | reverse complement strand
AAACTTAGCGAGGATGGTAAACACTATATCCTTAACGGACAAAAAATGTGGATTACCAACGGTGGTTTCTGCGACACTCAGGTGGTTTTCGCTAAAATTGACAACGACCGTATCCTAAGCGCATTCATCGTTGAAAGCAACTGGCCTGGCGTTGTAATTGGTCCAGATGAGCATAAAATGGGTATCAAAGGTTCATCAACTACTCAAATCTACTACAACGACGTAAAAGTACCAGTTGAGAATATGATTGGTGGTCGTGGCGAAGGTTTCCGTATTGCCCTAAGTATTCTACACATGGGTCGTATGAAACTTGGTGCTAACGTAATTGGTGCTGCAAAGCAAACCATTACCGATGCTGTTAGATATTCGAATGAACGCAAGCAATTCAACACTCAAATATCAAACTTTGGCGCAATTAAGCACAAACTAGCCCAAATGGCTATCAAGGCATTTGCACACGAGTCGGCAATTTACCGTGTAAGCAAGGATGTTGACCTACTTCTAGACCAATACAAAGCAGAAGGTTGCGATTACGGCCGTGCATCTATCGATGCAATTAGCCACTACGCTGTAGAGGATGCAGTTCTTAAAGTTTGGGGTTCGGAGATGTTAGATTACGTAGTTGACGAAGGTGTTCAAATTCACGGAGGTATGGGTTACTCTGCCGAAATGAACATTGACAAAGGTTACCGCGACTCTCGTATCAACCGTATTTTTGAAGGAACCAACGAAATTAACCGTCTACTTGTTGTAGAAAGTGCTACAAAGCGTGCGCTAAAAGGAGAATATGACCTATTTGGCCCAGCAGAAGAACTTTACAACAATATGGGTTCAATTACCAATAGTGCAAAAGCAGGCGAAAGCTACTACGAGGAAAAACTTCGTTACGTGAAGAACTTCAAAAAAGCAGTTATGCTTGCAGTTTACAGCACCAACAAAGCTCTGGGTAAGAAATTTATGAACGAGCAGGAAGTTGTAAACAACCTATCGAACATGATTATGGAGCTTTACATTGCTGAATCGTTGGCATTGAGAATTCAGAAACTTGAGGGATTAAAGGGTGTTAACCCAATTCATCAAGATATGCTTAATGTATTCATTTACGATGCGGCAAGTATTATCCGTAAGAATGCTAAAGATGCAATCTACTCAAGTATTGAGGGCGAAGAGGCTGAGAAACTAAACAAAGCCATTATGACTTTAACCCACGTTAATGGTGTTAATACAAAAGACGCTCGCCGCAGAATTGCTGATAAGATTATTGAGAATAACGAGTATAAATTCTAGTTCAGACTAAACTTTACATAGATTTATGAAAGAGATGCGGTCAAAACCGTATCTCTTTTTTATTTTATGTTGGTGATGAATACATTGCGGAGATAACTATATTTGCATGGTTTCAAAATTACAGATTAATAATCGGTATGGAAAAGAGAATAACATTACTTACACTTATACTATTCAACGCAATTGGTTTATTCTCCCAGAATCAAAAAACCGATAACCGAAGCATTGATTCCATAGCAGTAGAAACACAGTTAGATTCCATTGAAAAATACATAAACTTCAACGAACACCAAACCGCTTACCGATTCACATTAGAGGGTCTTAAGAAATACTCAAACACAACCTATAAAATTGGGAAGATTAAACTACTGGAAAGAGCAGCTTCAATAAACTGCCATTATGAGTACAAACTTGATAGCAGTGTTTTCTATCTCAATGAAATGCGCAAATTATCGACCGAAATTGGATTTAAAAAAGGGTTGCTTTGGTATGAGAATACTCTTGGTAGAATATACTACCTTCAAAAAGACTTCTCAAATGCGAATAAATATTTCAAAAGTGCTTATGCCAAATCTGTGGAACTAAATGATAGTGTTGGTATTGCCGATATCCTCGCAACATTATCTTATATACAAATTTTAAACAAAGAATACGATAGCGCCAAGCAATCGATACACAAGGCCTTAGACATTACAAAGTATTACGACATGGCCCGAACGAACATTATGCTTTACGATAGAATGGGCAGAATATTCCAAGAGACCAATCAGTACGATAGTTCAATCCACTACTATAAAAAGGCACTCAAAACATCTGAGTCAATTGAGAGCCGACAGGGAATTTTAACATCTGAATTCAATATTGCCTATATAAACTACCTTCAAAAAACCAACGTAGATATAGAAAAACTGCTAAAAGAAATAATGCAAAAAACTAAGGCCGAAGGTTTTTTAAGACTATACATTGGCGCAGGATATTTTCTTGCAGATGTATATGAAGAAAAAAAAGAATTTGAAAAGGCTTTAATCAGCTACAAAATGATTAGAGAATTTGAGGATTCCCTAATTGGTAATGAAAGGGTTCGTGAGGTTGTAGAACGAGAATCGTCCTTCTACCTTAACCAGAAGGAGGTTGAGAATCAACAGCTAATGAAGGATGCCGAAATTAGAGAACTTGCTCTCAGAAATAGAAAAATTATCATCTACTTTACAGCCTTCACACTTATTATAAGCATATTATTCCTATGGAATATTTACAAGAAATACAAGGTAATTAAAGATAATATTGAAACTATAAGAAATAAGGATAGAATTATCTTTGAACAGGAAAAAGCCCTTATAC
>CAZTVB010000467.1:0-2660 GCA_964616315.1 uncultured Rikenellaceae bacterium | reverse complement strand
GCTTCGTCGTGCTGAGGACCTTTGTTGGTCATAGCGTAACCGCCCTGCTGAGCCAACGATTCCTTAGAAACGTACTGAGAGTATTCCAAACCTTTGTTCTCCATCCCAATATCTTGGAGGAATGCAGGATCGGCACCGTACTCTTTAATGAATTTCTCCTTCATTTTACGAACACCCTGTCCAACAACCAATCCAAATCCTTCGCCACGGGCAAGTTGGTGCATTACCTCCATCATATTCTCAAACTGTCCAAAGCTAAGGTCGAGACCTCCGGTGCGTTCCTTATTTAGAATACCATTCTCGTAGCACTCCATAACAAATGCCATACAGGTACCCCAAGTGATAGTACAAATTCCGTATGTGTCGCAGTAGAAATTTGCTTCAATAATTCCGTCGTAGTCAAAAACACCTAGGTTTGAACCGCAACCTGCTGCAGTTTCGTACTCAGGTCCATCAACAATAACTTTTGTACCTTTGTAAGGGCCGGTTTTAAGAACAAAGTCGTCTACACCTTTTGAGCAACTCATTGCGCATCCAATCCAGCATCCGTCGGGTATGCCTAGAGTGAAGTATTTATCGCGAAGTAAATCACTGTGGATTTTCTTACCATCGGTAGAGCTACCAAACTTAAAGTTATGGGTAGGAAGCAAGTCATAATCGTTCATCACGTTAACGATGTTTGCTGTACCTTTCTTACGCATTTGGCACTGATGGTCGTCGAGTTCGCGAATTTCGGCTTGGTAGCTTCTTCCACGCTCGGTAATTGCCTCAAGGTTTGCCACGTTGTTAAGGTTTCCTTTAACGCCATCAACGCGTGCAACTATAGCCTTAATTTTTTTGTCGCGCATAACGGTACCCAAGCCACCACGACCTGCTTGCTTTAGCCTTACTTTTTTACGTTTTGGATCGTAGAAGGTAAAGTTAATCATACCAATCAAAGAGTGATCGGCAGCAGCTCCTGTGGAAACGATACCTATATTCTTATAATCTTTTTCCTCATCAGCAAAAACCTCGGTTAATTCTTCGCCAAGTAGATGTGAATCCTTTGAGAAACCTGGGTCTTCGTAAATTTCTACGGTGTGATTAATTCCATCTATGAAGATAATAACATCTTTATCGGCCTTGCCTTGTAGTTCCAACGCATCGTAGCCCGAGAATTTTAGGAAAGGACCAAAAAAACCACCTACGTTGGAGTCCATTACCGAGTCGGTTTGTGGTGAAAGACTCACAATAAGCGACTTTCCAGTACCAGAGTACTGGGTAACTCCACCCACGGGGCCAGAGCTAATAATTATTTCGTTGTCGGGATCGTTCCAACGTGTGGTTGGGGTTGTTGCGTCCCATAGCAAACGCAAACCGTATCCTTTCCCGCCAATAAATTTCTCTTTTACTTGAGGTGGAACAACTTTTTCCTTTACTTCGTTACTGCCAACGTTTATGTATAAAACCTTGTCGGTATATCCTCTGTACAAAGGTTTCCATTCATAATTCCATTTTTTAAGCAGTTTCATCTGCTTAGCCATTTCGTGAATGTTCATATGTTTATGTTTATGGTTTTACGATGTAAATTTTGGTACGAATATATTTGTAAAGTTAAGGATAAAATATGATTATTATCAATATGAAATTGTTTGCATATTGAGATTTTATGCGTGTTTCAAGCATAAGACTTATAGAAGACTATTCCCCTAAATCGAAGCAGAGAATTGTTGTATGATTGTACTCCTCTTTTGGCATTAACAGAGTAGAGGGGAAATTTTGATTATTTGGAGAGTTTGGAAAATGCTGGGGTTCCAAGCAAACAGCCCAATTTCCACTTGTGGGGATTTTAATATTACTCTCATTGGGTTGAGGGTGCTTTAGTGGTGTATAGAGCTGTATACCTGGTTGAGTTGTGTAAATTCGCAAGCCAATGTCAGATTTGGGATATTTAAGGATTACTGAAGGTTCTTTAAGATTTGGATTTTTCAGGACAAAACAATGATCGTACAGGCTATCCACCAAGTCTATATCGGCACCAATTGCTTTAGGTTTTCTGAAATCGAATGGTGTCCCTGCTAGTTCTCTAATTTCGCCAGTAGGAATTAGTTCTTCGTTGACTGGTAAATACTGATTTGCGTTGATTGTTAAAACATGGTCAAGCACATCGGTATGGAATCCGCCTAGGTTGAAGTAGCTGTGCGATGTAAGATTTACATGTGTTGGGGCGTCGGTTTTGGCGGAGTAGTTGATGCTTATTTGATTATCGTCGGTAATTTGGTAGGTTACCCAAACATCTAAATTTCCGGGGAAGCCCTCATCGCCACTATTACTGCGCAGGTAGAATTTTAAGGTGCAAACTCCGTTAACCTGTTCGAAAAGTTGTGGCTCCCACACTTTTTTATCGAAACCCACCATGCCGCCATGTAGCTGATTGCTGCCTTCGTTCTTTGAGAGGTTGAAGGTTTTGTCGCCAATTACAAATTGTCCTCCTGCTATCCGGTTAGCATAGCGGCCAACAATTACACCGGGATATATTTTACAACCGGGGTAAGGCTTTAAGTTCTCGAAACCGTAAACTAAGTTGATACAACTATCGTCGTTGCAGTTTAGGTTAATTGCAGTTATTGTTGCACCATAGTTGGTAATGGAAACCTCAAGTCCGTCCTCTGTTATAAATG
>CAZTVB010000466.1:0-2665 GCA_964616315.1 uncultured Rikenellaceae bacterium | reverse complement strand
TTGGCCATATATTTGAAGGAGGTTATGCCGCTGGTTACTATAGCTATAAATGGGCCGAAGTTCTAGATGCAGATGCTTTTGAAGTATTCAAACAACATGGAATTTTCGATAAGGAGACTGCAAAATCGTTCCGCGAGAATATCCTTTCAAAGGGTGGTAGCGAGCATCCAATGGAACTTTACAAGCGCTTCCGTGGACAGGAACCAACTATTGATGCTTTACTAATCCGTAGCGGGTTGAAGAAGTAATCTTATATATCAATACATAAGAAAAAGGGGCATTTTGCCCCTTTTTTCGTTCAATATATTAGTTCAGATTGAAATTTTTAGGGGAAAAATGAACTTCCAAAACTATTAAAAGTATTTGGATACTGAGCATTTACAAAGTTAAAACTGGCTCCAATGCTAGTTTTATTGCTGATTTTATAGTTAAAACCAACACCGTATGTTTGGCTATTATAACTACCAAAGCTATTCATAAAAGGGGAGTAAAAGGTTTGGTTTTGTGATACAGAGCCCATTGCATATATACTAAACCTATTGGTGAAATTGTACTGAGTGTATGCCCATGCCTGATATGGATTAGCCGATGTCTGAACTTGGCCTTGACCAACTTCGTTTGGAATATTCATTCCATGGAATCCATTTCTCGATAATGTAACCCCTGCAATAACCTGCAATTTTTGATTTGGAGAGTAAGAAACACTTGGTGCAACATAGGAGTTTGACATTCCAATACCATTTCCCATAAATGAATAACCAGTACCTAAAGATAGACCATAGTTTACACCAGGCTTAATTACTCCAAAAGGAGTTAGAACAGCGGTAGAATCGTATGTTTGTTCTTGGTTATATCCAGGGTTGTAAATTTTATGTAAATCCTGAACTAGTTGAGCATTTGTAACGGAAAAACTAACGCTCAAAATGATAGATAGTAAAAAGATTTTTTTAACCATAGCAATATCATTTTATTACCCAAAAATAGCAATCGATAAATTAAAACGCAACACTTTAACTTTTATTACTAACGTTTTTAACAGTATTTAGTTCGCTATCAGTTTATAAGTTGTTGTCAACCCATAGTTCTATTTCACTCTCACAGCCCTATGCACACCCTGAACCTTGCCTAATCTGTACAACAACATTTCCAAATGCTTTGTATCCTCCACGTAGAGTTGAATAACTCCCTCGAAAAGACCATTCTTAGAGTTTATGGCAAGATTGCGCATATTTACTTTCAAATCCTTACTTATGACCTCGGATATTCTGTTTAGAATTCCAAGCTCATCGGCTCCAGTAATTTTTATTGTGGATTGGAATGCACCAGCTTTTGATGTTCCTTTCCATTTTGCTTTTACAATTCTATACCCCCAACGATTATGCAACTGATTTGCGTTTGGACAGCTTGTGCGATGTATCTTTATCCCTTCGCTAACCGTTACAAAACCAAATACATCGTCGCCAAATATTGGATTACAGCACTTTGCAAGTTTATAATCAATATTTACCAACTTTTCATCGATAATCAAAAAGTCTGTGCTGGTTTGTTCCTTTTCTGTTTCAATTTTTTGTGCATCAACTTTTGAAACATCTATAGTTTCAACTGCTTCGGTTGTAATAATACTCTTAAGTGCTGATGGGTCAATTTTACCCTCGGCAACCTTAATAAAGATATCGGTTGGTTTCTTTAGTTTTAAGTGTTTGGTAATTTTCAATAGAGCCTCGTCGGCATCATCAACTTTCCAATTTTTAAAGCGGCGGAATAGAATCTCTTTTCCCTCAGCAATTTCTTTATTCTCCGCATCCCTTAGTTCTTGTTTAATCCTTGTTTTTGCTTTGGATGTAACAACAATGGAGAGCCAATCCTTTTTTGGACTCTGCTTTTTTGAGGTGATAATCTCAATGACATCGCCATTTTGAAGTGTTTGCTTAATTGTAACATTTTTGCCGTTTACAATAGCGCCCGTGCATTGCGACCCAATGGCCGAGTGGATATCGAAAGCAAAATCGAGTACGGTTGATTTTGCTGGTAATTTTCGTATATCACCTTTTGGTGTAAACACGTAAATATCTGATGTTTGAATGTCTACATCCAATTTATCCACGTGTTCCTCAGGTGAAGCCTCTGCCGATTCTAATACTTCTCTGACACGTAATACCCATTCATCAACTCCCTGTTCCTGACGGATTCCTTTGTACTTCCAGTGTGCGGCAAGTCCCTTTTCCGCAATTTCGTCCATTCGGGTTGTGCGGATTTGTACCTCAACCCATTTATCTTCGGGGCCAAGCACCGTTGTGTGTAACGATTCGTACCCTGAACTTTTTGGTACCGATATCCAATCCCTTAATCTTTCAGTGTTAGGGGTGTATTTGTCGGTTATGATAGAGTAAACTTGCCAACAATCGGATTTCTCCGATTCGGGCTTTGAGTTTAGGATAATTCTGATGGCAAATATGTCGTGAACATCTTCAAAATCCACTTGCTGACTCTGCATTTTTCGGAATATGGAGTAGACAGATTTTGTACGTCCTTTTATTTCAAATTCATATCCGCGTTTTTTTATCTCCTCCTCAATTGGCCCAATAAATTCTTTGATGAATTTATTTCTGGTGGCAGTGGTCTCCTTTAATTTCTTGATAATATGCTTGTACTCCTTGGAATGGAT
>CAZTVB010000465.1:0-2690 GCA_964616315.1 uncultured Rikenellaceae bacterium | reverse complement strand
AAGGCGAAGACCAACGTCAACTATCCAAGGAATTTGTACGTGAGTGGTTAATGGCTAATGGTTTCCAAGGTAAGGATGGCCAAAAAGTTCCCGAGATGACTGATTCAATAGTAAATCAGATTACTGAGAGGTACATAGAACTTTACGAAAATATTACTGGCGACAAGTTTGTTAAGTCCGAGGGTACTGATGTTTTGAAACGTATTGAGCAGAATATTTTGAATTTCCTTAATAAGTAATATCAACCCCCCTCAAGGGTTTCGAACCCTTGAGGGGATATCTACATTACTCTATCAATTCCATTATCGCATCCTTATCCGTCAATTTCAAAGGATTATTAGTATCAATGAATAATTGCGCCAAATGCTCTTTCTTGGCCTGAAGTTTTAGAATTTTCTCCTCAACAGTATTTAGCGAGATAAAGCGGTAAACAAATACATTTTTCTGTTGACCAATCCTATGGGCACGCGATGTGGCTTGCATTTCGGCAGCTGGATTCCACCACGGGTCGAGTATAAAAACGTAATCGGCTGCAGTAAGGTTTAATCCAACACCACCAGCTTTAAGCGATATTAGGAAAACTTGTTTTTCTGTATTGTTTTGGAATTCTTCAACAATTTTTCCTCGGTTAGTTGTTTCTCCGGTAAGCATTTCATAGCCAACATTTTCTCGTTTCAAGTATACTTCAACTTGCTCAAGATGCTTAACAAACGAGGAGAATACAAGTATTTTATGCTTTTCTGCAATAATATTCTCAATGCTACGGGTTACCTCATCGAATTTGCCAGAATCTAACTCAGAGTATTCATCCAATAGGGCTGGGTGGTTGGCTATTTGACGTAAGCGCATCAATCCAGTAAGAATTGATATAGACGATTTCTCAACTCCAACCTGCTCAATGCTTTCGATAATAGAGTTACGAATCATAGATTTCTCCTTCTCGTAAACCTCCTGCTGCACATCTGACATATCGCAGTAAATAATTTGCTCGGTCAGTGGTGGCAAGTCTTTTGCAACCTGCTCCTTGGTTCTTCGCAATATTAGTGGCTCAATGATATGTTTCAGCTGCTTTTCCTTTTCTGTATCGGCGTTTTTCTCGATAGGGATAATAAACTCATCGCGGAACGATTTTAAACTTCCCAGCATTCCTCGGTTTAAGAAATTCAACTGCGACCAAAGGTCGCTAAGCGAGTTTTCAATTGGTGTTCCGCTTAATGTTAAGTAATGGTTTGCCTTTAAAAGCAAAACCGAACGGTATATTTTGGAGAAAGGATTTTTTATGGTTTGACTTTCGTCCAAAATCACATAGTTAAACTTCAAATCCTTGAAAAAATCAATGTCGTTCCGGATTATTCCGTAGGTTGTAATTACAATATCGTACTTCTGCAGTAACGATGCCGATTTTGTTCGTTGAGCCCCAGTGTAAACAAATACATTCTGGTCTGGAGTAAACCTGTTCGCCTCTTTTAGCCAGTTATGAACTAGTGAAGTTGGAACAACTATCAGGGAAGTCTTTATTCCTTCATCGGTTTTGTTTCTTGCAAATTGAAGCATCGCTAGAGTTTGTAGGGTTTTACCAAGACCCATATCGTCGGCTAAGCAACCATTCATTCCATTCTGGTAAAGCAAATTTAGCCAGCAGTAACCCTGCACCTGATAATCGCGAAGCGTAGCTTTAAGGTTATGCGGAATACTTACACCCTCAATTTGCGATTGGCTAAACTTTGTGTTAAGCGCTGTTGCCTCAGGAGCATCAATTTGATTGTCGATAAGTATACTAAATAGCGATTTAGATACTTTCAACTTCTCCTCGGACTCTTTTCCCATGAGGAATAGTGGCTTGTATTTGGTAAACCAAACTTCAGGAAGAACAAATATTTGTCCGTTAGGCAGCACAAATTCTCTATTCCCTTTAACAATATGCTTTTTAAGGTAGATGAAGGGTATTTCGAATTCGCCCAGTTTAACTCGTCCGTAAAGATCGAACCAATCCTCTTCAGATTTTGCCGATAAATCGAGTTGAAACGTTTTTAGGTAAAAATCTCTGTTTACGTATGCTTGTTTTATGGCAATCCCTAGTTTTTCAAGATTTTCACTGTTGATATTAATCCACTCCACAATGATATGGAGCGTGTCGGTACTTTTAGAATCTACATCAGCAGGAACGAACTCTGCATCGCTTAATTTCTTTAATTGTACTTGATTTACTAAAGTATCAACAATGGATTTTTCCCAGGTCTCGTCTCTGCTAAACTTTGTAAAGGTGTAGTTTCCGTTTTCCGTTTTTAGGTAAACCTCGTTTACCAAAGTTGCATTTGCCAGATAATTTCTATTACTGTACTGATAGTTTAATGTTAAGCAAGCCCCACCGCTGAGGCGCTCCTCTAACGTTAAGAATGCTTTTCCATCACCCTTTTCATCAATAATATCAAATCCAACGGCTTCAACTAGTTGATTCCTTATTGTACTAAGCACAAAGGTTTCCATGTACTTTTGCTCAGCCGTTTTGGGAATTGTAATGTGGCTTTTGTTCACAAATGGGCTCAATTTCTTTCCATCAATCCCATTAAAGCGATAAATTTTGTCCCCAATTCTAACAATACAGGGTTCGTTGGTAATAACTTCGCTATTTCCAATCTCTATTTTAATTTTCTTGCCGTTACACGATGCTGATATGGAGTACTTAAACT
>CAZTVB010000464.1:0-2692 GCA_964616315.1 uncultured Rikenellaceae bacterium | reverse complement strand
CACATATACATCATTGGATAATTGCCGTATAATTAGTTAAATTGTTAGGTGATATTGATATTCTGCTTCGACATTAGTTTCGGCTTGAATTATTTATAAGTATTGATTTCTACAGCATTTCGATGTTGAAATGTTACCAAATATGCCAGTTACAATTAATTGTATATTAATTAAACATAAATCATTTGCTTTAGTCATAATAGCAATCAACTAAAAACTAATTAGTATGAAAAGAATTATCTTTTTAATCGTTCTTATCATTCCAATTTTCCTTTATTCTTGTAAGCAGGAGCCAGTGGTTACAAAGTACTCCATTGAGCAATTCTACAAGAACAAACAGGTATTTGGTGGAAAATTTTCCGAGGACGAAACTCGGCTTTTGTACACCAGCAACGAATCGGGAATATACAACCTTTATGAGGTTAGTATTGCCGATGGAACCCAAAAGCAACTTACCAACTCTACCCAAGAGTCGTACTTTGCAATTGATTACGTGCCAGGCACCAACAAAATTCTTTACTCATCCGATAAAGGTGGTAATGAAATTGACCACATCTACCTTTTAAACGAGGACGGCACCTCTACAGACTTAACTCCTGAAGAAAAGGCCAAAGCCGGTTTTGTTGGTTGGAATAAGGAGAAAACTGCATTCTACTTCTTATACACAAAACGCGACCCTCGCTTTTTTGACCTTTACGTTATGGATACAAAAACTTGGAAAGCTAAGTTGCTATACCAGAATGACAAAGGATTGAGTATTAACGAGATTTCGTGGGACGAGAAGTACGTTGTTTTGGTTGAAAGTATCACCACTAATGACAATAAACTATACCTTGTAAACCGATTAACTAAAGAGCAAAAAGAGATATCAATTCCTGAGCAACCAGGCTCGTACGTTGCCAGAGGATTTTCTTTAAATGGGAAGTATTTGTACTACACCACTAATAGCCAAAAGGAGTTTCAGTACTTGGTATCGTACAATCTTGAAACTGGCGAAAGAAATACTGTTTTCGAAACCAACTGGGATGTAATTAACTTCTTTCTATCGCGTTACGAAAAGTATAGGGTAATTGCCATTAACGAGGATGGAAAGAATACACTGAAACTATTCGACCACAAAACTGGTCAAAAAGTTGAATCGCCTGCAATTGCCGATGGTGATATTATTTCTATTGAGATATCCGATAGCGAAAAGTATATGCGGATTAGCGCAGGTACATCAAAATCGCCAGCCGATATTTACTTCTACAATATGGAAACCAAAGAACTCAAACGACTGACGAATAGCCTAAACCCTGAAATTGACCAAAATCAACTTGTTGCAGCAGAGGTTGTTCGATACAAATCGTTTGATGGACTTGAAATTCCTGCAATATTATACAAACCGCTCGATGCTACTGAAAAGAATAAAGTGCCTGCACTTATTTGGGTGCACGGTGGTCCTGGTGGACAATCCAGAGTGGGATACTTTGCGCTAATACAATACCTTACAAATAATGGCTACGCAATTTTAGCAGTAAACAACAGGGGAAGTAGTGGATATGGACAAACGTTCTACAAAATGGATGACCAAAATCACGGTGATAAGGACCTAATGGACTGTGTTTATGGTAAAAATTACCTTCAATCGTTAGAGTATATTGATGCTGATAAAATTGGAATTATAGGCGGTTCGTACGGTGGATTTATGACTATGGCTGCAATGACTTCCAAACCCGATGAGTTTAAGGTTGGGGTTAACCTTTTTGGTGTTACCAACTGGTTACGCACTCTAAAATCCATTCCTCCATTCTGGGCATCTTTCAAAAATGCATTGTATGCGGAGATGGGCGACCCAACTACAGCAGATTCGGTTCGTCTTTACAACATTTCGCCACTATTCCACGCCAATAATGTAAAGAATCCTGTAATGGTGCTTCAAGGTGCCAATGACCCACGTGTACTTCAGGTGGAGTCCGACGAGATTGTTGAGGCAATTAAAAAGAATGGCGTACCTGTAGAATATGTTATTTTCCCAGACGAAGGTCACGGATTTGTTAAAAAGGAGAACGAGATAAAAGGATACAAAGCTATTCTTGACTTTTTGGATAAATACCTTAAGAAAGAAATTAAAACAGCAGAATAATTTTCATTGATATTTTGAGCAAACTCCTTCAGGGTTCAGAACCCTAAAGGAGTTTTTCTTTTATATTGTATGATTTACAAATGGATTCGTTGTAATATATTTGCACCCAATGCAAACAACCTACCAACATAACCTATGGCGACTCTATATCCTCAAGATATCGCATTGGTTTATGCTTGTAATGCCCATTGTGGTGCTTTTCTACCAAAACAATGGATTGAGTATTAAGGAGGTTTTCATCCTACAAAGTATTTACTCGCTTTCAATTGTTCTACTTGAGATTCCATCGGGTTACTTTGCCGATGCGCTTGGTCGAAAAAACACACTAATTGCTGGAGCAATACTCGGTTTTGCAGGATACGCAACATACTCCTTCTCGGCAGGTTTTATCGGATTTATGGTTGCTGAGATAATTCTTGGATTTGGCCAAAGTATGATTTCGGGTGCTGACTCTGCCCTGCTCTACGACTCGCTGCTCGACGATGGCAAACAGGACGACTATCTAAAGCACGAAGGACGAATGACATCGGTTGGTAATTTTGCCGAGGCTGCTGCGGGCATTATTGG
>CAZTVB010000463.1:0-2709 GCA_964616315.1 uncultured Rikenellaceae bacterium | reverse complement strand
TTATTATAGGTATTGCAGGAGGCACTGGTTCAGGAAAAACAACCGTAGTAAACAGAATCATCCAATCGCTTCCCCCCGGCGAAGTTGTTATTATTCCCCAAGATTCATACTATAGAGATAACTCCCATTTGCCCCTTGAACAGCGGCAGGAGATGAATTTTGACCACCCCGATTCAATAGAATTTGAATTACTAACGGAGCACTTAAAAACGCTCAAATCGGGCTCATCGATCGAGCAACCTATATACTCGTATTTAACATGTACCAGGGCAAAGGAAACCGTTCCGATTCAACCACGACACGTAATTATTGTTGAAGGCATACTTATTTTCTCGTGCGAGGAATTAAGGAACTTAATGGATATTAAAGTGTTTGTTGATGCTGATGCTGATGATAGACTCTCGAGGGTTATTGCTCGCGACATAGTAGAGCGTGGACGCTCAGTAAACAAAGTTTTGGAACGTTACGAAAAAACGGTAAAACCTATGCACCTCCAATTCATTGAGCCAACAAAACGTTACGCCGATATTATTGTACCCCAAGGAGGAAACAACTCCGTGGCCATTAACATACTTTCATCAATCATCGAAAAAACCCTTAGAACCCATAATCTGCTCTAGTATGCTAAACGACATTAAGCCCGAAGACCTTCTGTACCTCGATATTGAAACAGTTCCCCTTGTAGCAAACTATAATCTGCTTCCCGAAGAGCACAAAAAACTTTGGGATAAAAAAGCATCTTCGCTTATTAAGGAGTCCGATACTCCTGAATCTATCTATAACCGAGCAGGAATATATGCCGAGTTTGGCAAAATCATTTGTATATCGGTAGGGTTTGTGGTTAATAAGGATGGGGTTCGTTTTTTTAGAGTAAAGTCATTTTATGGCGATGATGAAAAAATTTTACTTACTGACTTTGCTCAAATGCTAAATAGGTTTGGCAAACGACAATCGGCAAACCTATGTGCACACAACGGAAAGGAGTTCGATTTTCCGTACATTGCTCGTAGAATGTTAATAAATGGCATTGAAATTCCGGAGATACTCAATGTTGCAGGGAAAAAACCTTGGGAGGTTAAATTCATCGACACAATGGAACTATGGAAGTTTGGCGATAACAAACATTACACCTCGTTGAACCTACTTACCTTTATATTTAACATCCCTTCACCAAAGGATGATATTGACGGAAGTCAGGTAGCACAATGCTACTATAACGGAGAACTTGAAAGAATTGTCGCCTATTGCGAAAAAGATGTACTAGCAGTAGTTCAACTATTCCTTAAATACAAAGGATTACCAACAATCGACTTAACCAATATTGAACAGGCCGATAATTAAGGTTTCGACAAAAAGCCAAGAACTACTTTAATAAAATTCTCGGGTTGTTCGGCATGCAACCAATGGCCTGCTTTATCAATAGTTACACATTGAGCTTTGGGATAAATTTCATTTATTTCAGCCAAACGCTCATTGGGAATATAATCCGATTCTCCACCTCTAATAAATAATATTTCTAAGTCTTGAACAACTCTAACATCAACATCAACACCTAGAATTAAGCCTTCTAAGTTTTTTTCTAAAGCAGCGAGATTAATTGACCAGAAAAAACGTCCATTCTTATCCCTTTTTAAATTTTTAAACAGAAACTGTCGTAATTTCTCAGCAGGAATCTGGATTGACAACTCCCTATCGGCCTCTACTCTGGACTGCAAATTCGCTAATGGCAAATTAAGCATTCCTTGTATTATACTTTTATGCTCGTTGAAACTCTTCCTGAACCACGGATTGTTCCCAGAGTAACTCCAGGGCGCAACATCAACAACTATTAATTTTTCTACAAAATTTGGATATAAAGTTTGAAACAGCATTGCAGCTCTCCCGCCCATAGAGTGCCCTATCAGAAAAAACTTTTGAAGTTCCAATTTTCTAACCACCAAATACAAATCATCAGCTAAATCGCTGTATGTGTGCGAAATACCATGAGGGCTATTACCATGATTACGCTGATCGACCAGAATAATTCGATAATATTCACCTAGTCGGTTTGCAATGCTCACCCAATTATCCGACGATCCGTACAATCCGTGAAGAATAATTACCGGAAAGCCTTTCCCTATATCCCGATAAAAAAGTTCCATTAAAACTTAATCTGCCTTAAGTAAAGTTGAATGGTGTTTTCTAAACCAAAATAAAGAGCATCGCTAATTAATGCATGCCCAATAGAAACTTCCAACAAATTGGGAATATTCTTGGCAAAGTAGTTTAGGTTCTCTAAACTTAAATCGTGTCCGGCATTCAACCCTAAGCCAACACTCTGAGCCGCATTGGCGGCTGAAACGAAAGGTGCAATAGCCGACTCCCTGTTAGAGCTATAGTTCGATGCATAAGGCTCAGTGTAAAGTTCCACTCTGTCTGTCAATGTGTCGGCGGCATGCTTCACCAACTCTATATCTGGATTAACAAATATTGAAGTACGAATACCATTTTCGTGAAACACCCCAATAATTTTCTTTAAGTAATCCTTATGTTTAATGGTGTCCCAGCCAGTATTCGAGGTTATTGCTTCGGGTGGATCGGGAACAAGTGTAACCTGCTGAGGTTTTACACTCAAAACCAAATCGACAAACGACTCCGAAGGATAACCCTCAATATTGAACTCAGTTGTTATAATTGGTTTTATATCACGTACATCCTGATATCTTATAT
>CAZTVB010000462.1:0-2717 GCA_964616315.1 uncultured Rikenellaceae bacterium | reverse complement strand
ACTTAATATTCATAAAGAATCTTTAATAATTTAGTATGATATTTAAACACCCTTAAACTTACATATCGCAATGTTTTTCAGGATAATAATGAATTTATGATAACATTTATACTCTCTATTTTAGCTTTAATTCTTGGCTATTTTACCTACGGATTATTTGTAGAACGCATTTTTGGTGCAGATTCCAGCAAGCAAACACCTGCATACACAATGCAGGACGGAATTGATTACATCCCAATGCCTTGGTGGAAAGCATTCCTAATCCAATTTTTGAATATTGCAGGTTTAGGGCCAATTGTTGGCGCAGTTCTCGGCGCAGCTTACGGTCCTGTTGCATTCCTTTGGATTGTTGTAGGAAATATCCTCGCAGGAGCAGTTCACGATTACTTTTCAGGTATGATTTCAATACGAATAGGAGGACTGAGCATCCCCGAAATTATTGGAAAATACCTAGGGTTAAACGTTAAGCAGTTTATGCGTGGATTTACTCTACTGCTTATGATTTTGGTTGGAGCAGCATTTATATCGGGACCAGCGGCATTGCTTGCAGCACTAACTCCCGAAGCGCTCACTAAGAATTTTTGGGTTTGGATAATTCTAACCTACTATGTACTGGCAACTCTACTTCCTATCGATAAAATTATTGGTCGTATTTACCCAGTTTTTGGCCTAGCATTGCTAATAATGGCTGTAGGTATTGGCGGTGCAATTTTTTTGGGCGGATATGCTTTCGACATTCCAGAACTTACGCTCGGTAACTTCGAAAATATGAAAAGCAATGCTGATGCTTATCCCCTATTCCCAATGCTATTTGTAACAATATCGTGCGGGGCAATTAGCGGATTTCACGCAACCCAAAGTCCAATGATGGCACGCTGCCTAAAGAACGAAAAACTCGGCCGACGAGTTTTCTACGGTGCAATGGTTACTGAGGGAATTATTGCGTTGATTTGGGCTGCCATTGGAATGAGTTTTTACGGTGGCGTTCACGGACTAAACGATGCAATTGCAGAATACAATGGCGAAGCAACAATAATTGTTAAGGAGATATCCAATACAACGCTTGGCTTTGTAGGAGGAATACTTGCAATACTTGGTGTGGTTGCTGCACCAATTACCACTGGCGATACTGCATTTCGTAGTGCTCGACTTATTGTTGCTGATTTTCTTAAAATAGCCCAGAAAAAACTCACCAACCGAATTTGGGTTAGTGTTCCTTTATTTGTTATTGGATTCACCCTTACACAGGTGAAATTCGATATTATTTGGCGATATATGTTCTGGAGCAATCAGGTTTTAGCAACTGTAGTTCTATGGGCCATTACCGTATACTTGGCAAAGGAGAAGAAACTCTATATCATAACATTGATACCTGCTTTGTTTATGACAGCCGTTGTTACCAACTATATTATTATTGCTCCCGAAGGGTTTAAACTCCCACACGTAGTTGGCTACATTTTTGGCGGGCTGTCGGTTATTGCAGGAATTGTGGGATTTTGGTTATTCCTAAAAAAACAAAATATTTAACAAAATTGTCATTTCGAACGAAGTGAGAAATCTGCAATTAGATCTTTCGCTTCGCTCAAGATGACAAGAAACAAAAAAGCCCTCTAAAGAGGGCTTTTCATATATAACAAAGTGAGATTACAAAGGCAAAATCGATATTGCCGCACCACCTCCTGGTGCAAGTTTAAGTTGCAACTCAAAGTTACTATCAACCTCCAATTTTTTAATTTCATAGGCTGTTGGATTATCGTTCCAGTGAGTATCAGGCGCATCAACATACATTGTTGCTTGGTACTTCTTTCCTTTTTCAAGGAAATCTAACTTAACAGTTAAATCGCGGGCATTCTCATCGGTAACGGAGCCCATAAACCACCGATCGGTTCCTCGCTCCTGACGAGCAATGGTTACATAATCACCAATTTCTCCATTAAGGACTTTTGTTTGTTCCCAATCAACAGCAACATCCCGAATAAACTGAAAAGCTGGATGACCATCGTAGTTCTCGGGTAAATCGGCAGCCATTTGAATTGGACTGTATATAACCACATACAATGCCAGTTGCTGTGCAAGTGTATTGTTAACCTGATTATTGGGTTTGTATGGTTTTAACTTGATGTTAAATATTCCGGGAGTGTAGTCCATTGGTCCAGCCAACAAGCAGGTGTAAGGAATAATGGTTAAATGTTCCGCTGGATTTCCTCCATCGGTTGACCAAGCGTTAAATTCCTGACCACGGAAACCTTCCTGCGAAATAAAGTTTGGATAAGTCCTACGCTCCCCAGTTGCCATAAATGGCTCATGAACATTTACTGCAACCTTATTCTTCGCAGCAGTTTCCAATACTCGGCGGTAATGGTTTACCATCCACTGTCCGTGATGGTACTCGCCTTTAGGAATTATTTTACCAACATAGCCTGTTTTTACGGTATGCAAACCAAGGCTACTCATCAACGCAAATGCAGTATCTAACTGTTGGTCATATGTGGTAACTGCCGATGATGTTTCGTGATGCATAATCAAGTCTACACCCTTTTTGCGACCATACTCAACAACTTCTTTGAGGTTGTAATCCTTATAAGGCGTAACAAAATCGAACACTCCCTCACGCTCTTCAAAACCAATCCAGTGCTCCCAGCCGGTATTCCACCCTTCAACCAGTATTGCACCAATACCATTCTTTGCAGCAAAATCGATATAGCGTTTTGCATTGG
>CAZTVB010000461.1:0-2722 GCA_964616315.1 uncultured Rikenellaceae bacterium | reverse complement strand
AAAATATCCTTCATCCCAATGAAAACCAAAATCAATTCCTAAAACTCCATTGAGAATCAAAAATAAATAAAGGATTACGGGAGTTATTATTATAAGGAATTTTTTATTTTTGTAATTACAGTCAGATTTCATTATGGATATTTAACTTACTGTATTCTGATTGATGTTCAAAAAAAAGGTTATCGTGTAGTATTCGATAACTTTTTGTGTTTTCTGTTGACTAAAACTATTCCTCTAAATCTATCTTAGCAGGATTCCTTTTGAATAGCTTTCCGCTTTTAATTACTCTTCGGGTGCTAGCAAAGTTTTTATAATCGTCGAGTGGATTCTGGTCATAAATAATTAGGTCGGCCTTTTTGCCAATTTCAATGCTCCCGAATCGATTATCAATTTTTAGAACTTTTGCTGCATTTAAGGTTGATATTTTGATGATGTCCGAGGCAGAAATGCCAGCCTCTGCAAGTAATAGTTGTTCAGAAATAAAAGCCATGCCTCCATTATCATTATTTGTTCCAATTCTAAGTGTTGTGCCCGAATCGTGAATACGTTTAACAAAACTTAGAAAGTGACTAAAATTATAGGATATTCTATGGGTAAGTTCTTTGTTGAGTTTAAACGGATTAGTGCTATTGGGTTTTATATGTCCTATGTCGGTGTACTGAGCCATGGAGTTTAACTTGGTTGATATTGAAGTATTTTGATTGCTAAGTTTATTAGCAAGGGTATCGAGCAATGCAGGATTATTTTCAACAATGTACTTGAATGCCTCCAATGCATATATTTCCTCTGGAACATCAACCTTTCCGTAAACATTTTCAACTTGATTTAGAAGAAGTTTTTTGTCGAAATTTTTCTCAAAAGTGTTGATTATAGGGCTGTATATGTACTCGATGTTGACATAGTTATTATCACTAAACGAGTTTATTGGTTTTATAAAGACATCGATTCCTTTTTGCGATGCCATTGCAATAATGTTCTTAGTTAGGCCATTATTTTTATCGTTGTTTATGTAAATATGATTAACGCCTATGGACGATAAATCGCTAAGCAGTACATCTATACTTTTGTTGGATTGCTCAATATCCGAAAAAGTGAAAGCAACAATTAAATCCGAAAATTTTGGATTTGCCTGCCATTTAACCATTTGACTTGCCCAGTTAAAATCCTTGGTCATATCAACAGTTGTTGTTATACCAAAGGGTAAGTAGTTTTTAGAGCATTTACTACGGTAAAAATTGGTCAGGATTTTTGGATGATTATCTGCATTCTTATGCGTGCTGTATATTGCCTTTTCGAAGTTGATATGAGTATCGATGTTGCCAGGAGTAACCAGCCTACCATCGGCATCAACCACCTTTTTAGTTCTAACTGGTTCGTCGGAGTTGATAATACCAACAATTGAATCACCATTAATGAGTATAGTTTTACCAGTGGTTACCTCTCCTGTTTTAGTATCAAAAATTGCCGCGTTTTCAACAATTAAGTCGTAGCGAATTGGACGGTTGCAGGAAAATATTGTAAGTGCTAAAGTTGATATTATCAAAAACCGATAGTATTTCATCTTAGTTTGGTTTAAGGTTATAAAAGCGGGATAAAGTTAAAAAATCACTTCAATATTTGCACTTATACAATAAAAAAAGGCTGCAGACAAAATCTACAGCCCTTTAAAACTAAAAGTTATGGTTTATTTAAGTCCTCTTTTCTTTAGCAAAGGCTCAATGGAAGGTTCTTTACCACGGAATTTGTTGTACTGAATCATTCCTTCGTCATTTCCACCTTCGGTAAGAATGAATTTACGGAACTTACGAGCTATTTCTGGATTGTAAAGGTTTCCAGTTTCGGCAAATGCGTTAAATGCATCGGTATCGAGCACTGCGGCCCATAGGTAAACATAGTAGCCAGCAGCGTATCCTCCCATACTATGGTTAAAGTAGGTGGTTCTATAACGAGGGTAGATTTCATCCATCAGGTTAATTTTCTTCATTGAGTTCTTCTCAAATTCAAGAACATCAACCTTTTTAGGTTCGGTAAAGCTGTGCCAATCCAAATCAAGGATAGATGCTGCAATGTACTCAACAGTCTCAAACGCTTGGTTGAATGTCATACTGTTCTGTAGGCGCTTAATTAAATCCTCGGGCATGGTAGCACCAGTCTTATAATGCTTTGCGTAAACCTTTAATACCTCAGGTTCGCCAGCCCAGTTCTCCATAACTTGCGATGGAAGTTCAACCATATCGCGGGCTAAACTACCAGCTATTCTATCATACTCACCATCGGTGAATAATCCATGTAGTGCATGGCCAAACTCATGGAATAGGGTATTTACTTCGTCCCACGATAGAAGTGCAGGAGCATCGGCTGTTGGGCGAGTAAAGTTGCATACAATATTTACAATAGGCTCAATCTTTTTGCCATTCTCGTAAGTTTGTTGGCGGAATCGTCCACACCAAGCGCCAACTCGTTTGCTTGGTCTTGGATGGTAATCCAGATAAAGCAAGCCAACGTGTTTTCCATCTTTTTCTTTAACCTCGAACACTTCAATCTCTGAGTGGTAAATAGGTAAATCGGTGCGTTTTGTGAACGATAGTCCGTAAAGTTGACTGGCAACATAGAACATTCCATTACGAACATTCTCCAAAGCAAAGTAAGGCCTTAACTCAGACTCATCAAGGTTATATTTCTCCTTTTTTAGTTTCTCTGCGTAATACCACCAATCCCAAGC
>CAZTVB010000460.1:0-2724 GCA_964616315.1 uncultured Rikenellaceae bacterium | reverse complement strand
AGAACTTGCGATGTTTCATCAAGTCCTTACTGCATTATTACAGCTCTTTTTAATGCATTTAGAGGAAATCTTGAAAATGGCTATGCCTTTGCAGGAACCAATGCTTACCTTGCCAAAAAGATAATCTCAGTTAAGGAAACTTTTAACGAGATAAAAAGAGAGTACTTGGAGAGCAAATAGTTTTCTGTAAATTTTTGAAAATCAATATTCATGGAGTTTTTATAGAAGAATTCAGAAAAATATTTTAAAAATTTTCATCGAAAAATTTGTGGAAATGAAAATTTGGGCTACTTTTGCATCGCGTTTCCAAAGGGAAATGAGTAGTGAAAAGAGATTGGGAGCTTAGCTCAGCTGGTTCAGAGCACCTGCCTTACAAGCAGGGGGTCACAGGTTCGATCCCTGTAGCTCCCACACTAAAAATCAACCACTTACAACGAATTATCGTAGTAAGTGGTTTTTTGTTTGCAAACAATTTGCAAGCATCTCAGAGATGTGGCAGATTTACGAACTCAAACTAACTGCCATGGACAGCCAAGATATTAAAAGATTGAATGAGCTTAAAGGAGTGTTGGGGAACGCTCTGAGGGAGGTTGAGGGGCTTCTCGCCAAGTATGAGGAGCCTCAACCCCTCCGACACCGGAATAGTCCTAAAAAGGATAGAATTAACGATTACCGTTACCGCTTCCTCGCAGGTCGTATGACCAGGAAGAAGTAAAAACCCCAAATCAAGAACTTAATCAGAAACTGACTCCCTAAGTTGGGCTTAGGGGCTTAAATTAACTACCTATTTACTAATCAAAACATTTTGAGTTATGAGTATTTCACGTTTTACTATGCCCGATAGCAGCATGGATGATAATAGCTCTAAGGCTATTTGTTTGGGCGATGTGGTTGAGTATAATTCTGAACCAATGGATATTATCGATTCTAATTCGAGAATCTGTATTGTTTTAACCGGTGATACTGCAATTTGCAGGGCTGTGAAAAAAACGCAGGAAGGCTTTATCCTAACCCCTTTGAATAAAAGTTTTGGTGAGCAATTGATTAGGAACACCGAAGAGGTTAAGCTGCATAAGGTAAAAAGTTACATCAGGGCATACTGATTGGAATAAAGAGAGATTCGATGTTGTTTTTTGATTTTCCATAATATTGTTTTAACTTTAGTTGGAACATTATTACCTGATTATGAAAAAGATAACACTTGCAAGCGTGCTGTTTTTATGCGGCCTATTTGCTAATGCCCAATTAGTGCTTACGCCTCAGGGCTTTGTCAGCACTAACGATACCTCAAAAAACTACATTGTGATAAGTTTTGACTCAGTAGGGCAGAAGGCATTGTTCGATAGGACACTGTTATACTTAAATACCATTTATGTTTCACCTAAGGACGTTTTGTCTTTAGTAGATTCAACCTCAATTACTATAAATGGCTTAAGTAAAAGAGCTATACCTAGGAATAATCAGCACGTATTTGACCTGAACTATTCAATAAACATTCAGTTCAAGCAGGGAAAAATAAGGGTAAATGCGCCTGCAGTAAAGTTGACAACTACAGCTTACTCAAATTTTCAGACGCTTTACCTTGTTGCCAATAATTCCTTGGATGGGAGGCGAATGGGTATTTGGAACGAAAAGGGCAAACTGGTATCTGAACGCGCGAAAATAGAACTTGAGACCTTTTTCAATAAGTATATCGATGATATGGTAAAGGGAATTAATAGCAACAGTAACGATTGGTAATTGTTATGTCATTAGAAAGCCGGTTAAAGGAAGCCTACCCAGAGGTCTATGAGGAGATAAAAACCTTACTTGAGGGTCTTGATATTTCCTGCATTCCGGATATTGAACGTTACTTCGTGGAGACCCATGGGGCGATTGAGGGTAAGAATAAGGGGCTTTTCATCCTGATTGTTGTAATACTGGTTGATAGACCCCTTTATCTTGGTGTTTCAGTAATGAAAAGAGGGGTAAGAAACGAACTGGCCAGAATTGCAGGATTAATACCTACGGCTGTTTCACACCAGTACAAAGCAACCAAGGATTACTACGATGTGAATAAACGGTTCCGGGACGAGGTGAATACCATGGCCGATAGTATAAAGCAAAGAATAAAAGGCAATGGATGAAGAGTTAACCAGGGAGATGCATAGCGAGTTCACCGTGTCCAAGGAAACGGAGCGTGAACATCTTATCGCATTTGCCCGCCTATCGGTCCAATCGGGAAATATGACCAAGAAAGAGGCTCTTGAGTGGTATGGGATAACCGAAGAGGAGTTTGACAAGCCCCTATAGGTAACAAAACAAATTGTACAATTTGTCATTTTCTGAAAACCTCCAGAACGTTTATAGATATTGATGTTGGCTGATATTTCTCAAATCAGAGTTACAAAACGAATTGTACAAAAAAAGGTTTTTTTGGGGAAAAATTAACGAGTCAGACAAATTCACAAATAGCACACAACCATTATAAACACTGGGTTTTATTGTAGTTAAAATTTTTACGATTTTTTCTTATTGTTACCTTGGAGGGGCAGATGGGCGGTCAGTTGGGCAGTCATACTGTTTTTCTATAGTGTTGAAATACTGCACAATACAATTTTAATCCTGTCAATTTTTTGTACAATTCGTTTTACGGTTTATAAAAGCTGATACAAACTTTATTTGTATCGGTTCAAAAGCAGGTGTTCGTTAGTATAGGGTGTAAAGAATTTAACACCCTGAAAA
>CAZTVB010000459.1:0-2733 GCA_964616315.1 uncultured Rikenellaceae bacterium | reverse complement strand
AAATAATTAAATTTTAAGAAAATGACAAAAAAAAGCATTTCGATTTTTACATTATTAGTGGGAATATTAGTATTTACTTACAGTTGCCAAAAAGAAGATGATAGTGAACCGTTAACTGATGATTCAACAAATGGAAAAACAACAGCTAATTTTAATTCTAATATTACTTATGGTACCATGACAGATCAGGATGGAAATGTTTATAAAACTGTCACTATAGGTACACAAATTTGGATGGCTGAAAACCTTCGTACAACAAAGTATAATGATGGTACTGCTATAGATAATGTAATTGATGGCGAAGAATGGAAAAGTTTAACAATAGGGGCTTATTGTAATTACTACAATTCGACTACTGCCTCAGATATAGCAACTTATGGTAGGTTGTATAATTGGTATGCTGTAAGTACTGGTAAACTAGCCCCTGTTGGTTGGCATATACCAAGTTACGCTGAGTGGACACAATTAGTTAACTATCTTGGTGGTGAAAGTGTTGCTGGTGGTAAAATAAAAGAAACTGGTGCATACCACTGGGAAAGCCCCAACAGTGGCGCAACTAACGTGACAGGCTTTACAGCCCTTCCTGGTGGCATGCGTGACTATCAAGGCTCATTTTATAACAATGAAATCTACGGTTGTTGGTGGAGTGCTACTGAGTTTTATGCTAACGCGTGGCGAATGATTATATCATTCAATTACAGTTATTTAGAGGCCGATGGTTTTGGTAAGGTAAATGGATTCTCTGTTCGTTGTGTGAAGGATTAGGTTTTTTGATTATTTATAGACTATGAATAATTAAACTAGATTGGTTATTTTGAAAGATTGTGATTCAAATAAAAAGATCCCAAATATGTTTTGGGATCTTTTTTATTTTAGTTAATAGATTCTAAAATAAATTTAGAATGACTACTATTTGGGTTTTTAGAAAGCCTAACTTCTAAAACGCAATATTCAATCTCACAAAAATATTCCGTCCAGGCTCAATACTTATACTACCACGGTTTGTGGCTAGGTGATTGGTGTACTTCCTATCGGTAATATTATCAACTCCAGCAAATAATTGCATTTTGGCAAACCCTAGGTTGATTTTCGATGAGTTGACCGACATATCGTAACGCACATATCCGCCAGTTTCATCCTCGCCTGTGGCAATTTTATCCTGTTTATTTGCACCAACAGCAGCAAATTCAATTGCGCCAAGTTTTGGATAGGAGTAACGTAATCCTAATCGGCCATTCATTGGTGGAATTTGAGGCAGATTTGTGTCTGTGCTGGTATCCTCGCCATGAACGTATGCTCCAGAACCGAATACTACAAATCCTTTGTGGAAGTTGTACTGAAATCCAAAATCAACTCCATAAAGAAAAGCCTTACTAACATTGGCATTGATTAATGCTGGAACAGTATTGGTTACACCCGATGCAAGTGTATAGGTAAACTCACCAGGAGTTTCAACAATCATATTCGATAGCCAGTTTGTAAATGCACCAACCTGTAGGTTGAATTTGGGTTTCCAAACTTTCAACCCTAAATCCATGGAGTATCCGCTCTCGGGTTTAAGTTCTGGGTCGCCAAGACGAACAGAATTGCCAAGGTCGATATACTTAAATCGCTCCTCCAGCGATGGCGCTCTAAACGAGCGCGAGAAGTTAGCCGATAAATCAACATCATCAACTAATCTGTAAATTGCGCCAGCATTGGCACTCCACGATATCCCTTTTTCTGTTCCTTCCTCAAAAACTAAACGCTGAGTTGCAGGTTTATTGTTGATTACGCCATTGGTGATTAAGTAATCCACATCGTAAACGGAATCGTTTTTAACATAAACACCATCAATTCGTCCACCTAGAATTAGCGTCAGTTTATCGTCCATAAGTTTGGCCTCATCCTGTACAAACAAACCAGCGCTGGCAAACATTGAACTTGGAATTGGTGTTTCGCCCCTCACGAGGTAATTTGTAACTAGTAATGTTCCTGAAGGATTGAAAACTTCAACAGTAATGTATTTTGTTCGTTCAGTATTTAACCAACGTGCCCAAGCATCAACTCCAATTATTAAGGTGTTTTTATCGCTTAAATTCCAGTTACTTTGAATTTGTGCGCCGTGAGTTTGATGCTCGCCAATAGGCGTGAAGAGTGTGGGTGTTTGACGTTGTGTATTTCCATTCGGAAGGGTTGTGTTTGTTACCGTGTTGGGGTACATCTCCACATCGCGCTTAATAAACTGGTTGAAATAGCTGAACTTCAAGGATTGTAGTTTGTCCGAGATATCGGTTATTTCGTAATTCGCAGCAATTAGCTGTCGGTAAATGTTTGAATAAGTTGCAGTAGCTGGGCCCGGGAATGCACTTCCACCAGGAATGCCAACATCAGTTGAGCCATTGCGCTGGTACTGTACTTTAAGTGTGTTGTTTCGGAATGGTTTTACTCCAACTTTTGCTGAGAAATTATTGGTGGTAAACTGACTGTTGGGTAGAATACCATCGGGAGTTCTAATATCATCGGCAGTATTGAATGTGCCACCAACACGGGCGAACCAACTCTTTGAACCAGCGTTAATATCGATATGCTCGTTGAAATTACTATTTGCCGATGCGAAACCAGAAATCACATTGCCCGATAGGTGAAAGTTGTCACCAAAGTATCCATCCTTCGTGAAAATATTTACAATTCCACCCATTGCACCAGTTCCGTAAAGCGACGATTGTGCTCCTTTAACAACTTCAATCCTAT
>CAZTVB010000458.1:0-2740 GCA_964616315.1 uncultured Rikenellaceae bacterium | reverse complement strand
AGCCTATTGCTGGTTGGAGTATAGTAAAACATCCCTGAATTATCATCATAAAAATTGATAATTGTTCTTTCCAGCAGTTGATTTGCCTTGTCAATCCAACTCTTATCAAAAGTTGCATTATATAGCATTACTAGTGCTCGAATATAGTTGGCGTAATCGTCCAAAAGGGGTTCGGTATAAACCTTTCCTTTGCACGAAATTCTATTTAATTTACCATTTACAAAATGGGTATCCTCAATATATTTGTTTGCCTGTAAGGCAAGGTCAAGGTGTTTTTTATTTCCAAAGCTAATAAAGGCCTGAACCAAAGCCGAAATCATGAGCTCATTCCACGATGTTATAATTTTATCGTCAACTAGAGGTGGAACTCTATGATTTCTGATATCATAAAGTTTCTCTAAACTTCTATTTAACCTATACTCAATTTCCTTAGCAGGAATATTGAAAATACTCTCAAGTTGTTCATCTGTGCTACATCGCATTAATACATTGGTGTTTTCCCAATTACCAGCAGGTGTAATGCCAAAAGCTGCACAGAAAATTTCCGAATCGTATCCCAACTCTTTTTCAACCTCGTCCTTTTTCCAGGTGTAGTATTCCCCTTCCTGACCATTGCAATCAGCATCCAATGCGCTGTAAAATCCGCCTAATGGCGATTGAAGTTTTTTGGTTATAAACTTAATTGTTTCATCAACTACTTTCTTGTATAGTGGGTTTGGATTTACCCTATATGCCAACGAGTATAGTTCAATGAGTTGAGCGTTGTCGTAAAGCATTTTCTCGAAATGTGGCACATGCCATTTATCGTCCACGGAGTATCGGAAAAATCCTCCACCTACGTGGTCGTATATACCACCTTCGGCAATTCGTTCAAGTGTTACTCTTACAAAATTGTTAATCTCACTACACTTAGAATGGTTGGAGTATTCGAGCATCAACTTCATAAAACTTGGCATCGGAAATTTGGGTGCACCTTTTGTTCCGCCAAACTTATAGTCTAATGTTCTTTTTATTACATCGATATTTTCCTTTAATGATTCCTTGGGGCTTTTAATGTCAATATTTGCCTTACTATGGACTATCTCGGAGTTTGCAATTCCCTGTTCAAGTTCCTCTGCAACCTCTATAACTCTTTGTGGGTCTCTTAACCAAGTTTCGTTTAAGCTATCCAGAATGTTTTTCCATTGCTCTTTAGGAAAGTAAGTTCCTCCGTAAACAGGTTTACCATCGGGTAAAGCAAAACAGTTCAACGGCCAACCGCCGCGTCGGGTAATGATTTGAACGGCGTTCATGTAAATCTGGTCAATATCGGGGCGTTCCTCACGGTCAACTTTAATGCAAACGTACTTGCTGTTCATCATTTCAGCAACCTCGAGGTCCGTAAACGATTCGTGCTCCATAACGTGGCACCAATGGCAACTACTGTAGCCAATACTTATCAGAAGCAGTTTGTTCTCTCGCTTAGCAATATCAAAAGCTTCATCGCCCCATGGGTACCATTTAACTGGGTTGTAGGAATGTTGAAGTAAATATGGGCTTACCTCGTTAACTAGGCTGTTAGGTTCATTTAACATATGAAATATGTTTTAGGCATATTGTTTGTTCTCTCTTTTAACAAGAAAAGTGCTGGATTGTTGAAGTTCTTATAACTTATCTTTTTATTTTTTGATGTTCAATGTTCTTTTTTAACTATTTTTGATGTGCTTAAAACCACTCAATACATTATAAATACTATTGATATGAGGAAATTAATTGCTTTTAGCGTACTAATAATCTTGTTAAGTGTGGCTGTTTTTGCTCAAAAGCCTGGTTATAGAATTGAGGTGCAAATAGAGGGATTGAAGGATACATCGTTATTGCTTGGATACCATTTTGGCGATAAAAAATTCGTTAGCGATACCGCTAAAGTTGACTCTAAAGGAGTTGCTGTTTTTACTGGCGATTCATTGCTTAAAGGTGGTATTTATCTGGTTATAATGCCTGGTAAAACTTATTTTGAGGTACTGGTTGGCAACAATCAGAATTTCAAGGTAAAAACAACAAAGGAGAATTTCTTTGATAACCTCAAGTTTTTTAATTCCGATGAAAATACTGCATTTCTTGATTATCAGAAATTTATGGTTGAAATGCAGAAGAAAAATAAAGCATTGTCCGACCAGATGAAGGAGGCCATTAAGGATACCGTTAAGGCTCATGAGTTGAGAGGCAAACTCAACGACCTCAATACTGAAGTGGTTAAATACTGGGATAGCGTTATCGATAAGCACAAAGGTCAACTGTTATCATCGTTAATTAAAGCGATGAAGAATGTCGATGTTCCTGAGTTTGCAATTCCAAAGGAAACTCCAAAATACGATTCTTTACAATGGGCTCATAGCTATCAGTTCAATAAGGTTCATTATTTTGATAATGTTGATTTTTCGGATAGCCGATTGTTACGTACCCCAATTATTGAGGGTAAAATTAATACCTATTTCGATAGAGTTCTAATTCCACACCCCGATAGTATTATTCCTCAGGCCATTGCTTTGGTTGAAAAATCTAAAGCGAATAAAGAGGTTTATCAGTACGTGCTGTCGTTTTTGGTAAATAAATTTCAAACTTCAGAGCGAATGGGAATGGACGGTGTTTTTGTTGCTCTTTCAGAGAAGTATTACCTTACAGGTCAGGCTTGGTGGGCCGACCAAAAATTGGTTGATAAAATTGCTGAACGAGTAAAGGCTTTAAAACCTAACCTAAT
>CAZTVB010000457.1:0-2771 GCA_964616315.1 uncultured Rikenellaceae bacterium | reverse complement strand
GCATATTCCCAGCAATTAATACCTAACAAAGAGATAACTTCTAACGAACTTTTTTATCACGTTAGTATTTTGGCCTCAGACACTCTTCAGGGTCGATATCCTGGAACAACCTACGATAAAATTGCTGCAAAATACATTAAGGACCAACTCAACTCATATAACCTCAAACTGTTCGGCAATAAAGGGTACCAGTTTTTCACTATCGAAAAACCCTCGCAAAAGCGTTTCGAAAATACTCACCTGATGATTGATGGCAAACGATTAACCTACGGTATCGATTACACCACACTGCCATCAAAAGGAAGCGATTCGCTTTGCAACAATGCCATTTTTGTTGGCTATGGCAATAAAGCCAACTATAGTAATGTGGATGTAAAGCGCAAGTGGGCCGTTTTCTTCAAGAACGAGGACACCTCAAAGAATGAGAATGAAATGGAACTCTTCGATTTTCGTAAAATTGATATTGCCAAGGAGCAAAGCGCCGCTGGTATTATCATTTTAGATGATGACGACAAAAACAACGCCATTTCGCTGGAGAATAATGCCAAGGATTATGGAATGCCTATTTTTATCCTTAACAAAAAATCATCGGAGAATCTTTTAAAAAGTTTGGGTGATATCACTTCAATTAAACAGTATATAAAATCGGGAAACGAAAATATTTACCAGAAACTCCCCGTAACCATTTGCGGAAAGGTTGGAAAATCGTTCGATGAGATAAACGCCCAGAATGTGGTTGCCATGCTCCCTGGTTCAGACCCCAAACTAGCCGATGAGTACATTGTGATTGGTGGCCATTACGACCATTTGGGAATGGGCGGAAAGAATGCAAATAGTAGAATGCCCGATACTGTTGCCGTTCATAATGGTGCTGACGATAACGCTTCTGGCATATCCTCAATTCTTGAAATTGCTCAGAAATTTGCCTCGGAACAAAAGGACATAAAGCGTAGCATTGTTTTTATTGCATTTGGAGCAGAGGAAATGGGGCTAGTTGGCTCACAGCGCTTTGTAGAGTCTGATATAATTCCCGTTTCAAACATCAAAGCGATGATTAACCTTGATATGGTTGGACGATTAACAGAGAATAAACTGGAAATAAGCGGTACAAAAACATCGGTTCAATCGGAGCAGATTCTTAATGAACTCAACGCCGATAGCACATTTAAGTTAGGACTTACTCCAAGCGGATTTGGTCCTTCGGACCACGCATCGTTTTACGCAAAGAATATCCCTGTGTTTTTCATCACCACTGGAATTCATTTAGATTACCATACACCGATGGATGATATTGATAAAATCAATGCCGAGGGTATGCAAAAAGTAACCGATTACACCTACCGATTGGCTTATAAAATTGCCAATATGGATAGTTCGCTAACCTTTACAAAGTCTGGAACTAGAATGATGCCATCGCGCAATAATGCAAAGTTAAAGGTAACCTTGGGTATCATTCCCGATGTTAGCGGCTCATCAACCAACGGGTTAAAAGCCATTGGAGTTACTGATGATAAGCCTGCGGCTAAGGCAGGAATGAAGAATGGCGATGTTATTGTATTGATAAACGGAAAGCCAGTAACCAACATCAACGATTACATGGAAAGATTATCGGAATTAAAACCCGATACAACGGCCACTGTTGTTGTTGTAAGGAATAACGAGAAAGTAACTTTGACAGTTAATCTATAGATAGTTGGTGATTGATTGAATGAGTTATTGAGAAATTAACTGATTATGTTTATTACTATCATACTTTTAAATTCCTAACTTTTTAACTAAACATCTATGCTAAACCGAATTCTGCTTTGGATTTTTGCAATCGTAATAACACTTTCTGCCGCTGTTTTTCAGCGCTTAACTGGTCCTACCCACCCAAAACGTGTAGAGTACAAAATTGAAGACTCAACCTATAAGGTTAAATTGCCCCGTAGTGGAGAGAGTACAATGGATTGTATTGTATCACTAGTATTACCCGATAGTGCAAACGCAACCCTTAACTTTAGGCGTTACCCAACTAACGATGATTTTGCTCAAGTGCAATTTGTAAAATCCGATAACGGAAAATGTGAAGCACTTTTACCCAAAATGCCAGCAGCGGGGAAGTTGGAATACTATATCGAGATTAACACATCAACACAAAACATTCCACTATTTAAGGAAGAACCTATAATAATCCGCTTCAAAGACCCTGTGCCTGCATGGGCTTTAATTCCCCATATCTTTATTATGTTTTTTGCTATGATGTTCTCCAATATTGCAGGTTTAACGGCTGCATTCAATGTGAAATCATTCAAAACCTACGGTTTTATTGCAATAGCAATGATGTTTATAGGTGGCTTTATTCTTGGGCCTATTGTTCAACACTATGCTTTTGGACAAGCATGGACTGGCTTCCCCCTAGGCAACGACCTAACAGATAACAAAACTCTTATTGCATTCGTAGCATGGATGTTTGCTGTGGCTATGAACTGGAAAAAGGATAGGCCTTGGGCTACAGTAATAGCATCAATTGTTACCATTGTTATCTTCTCAATCCCTCATAGCTTGAGGGGTTCTGAACTTAACTATGAATCTGGTAAAGTGGTAACAGGATTTATTTCCAGTTTTATTCGATAATTCAAAACACTAAACTAAAAAAGCTAACCTAAATGGTTAGCTTTTTATTTTTAAAAACTAATTCTTAGTTTTTGTGCTCAGCACATTTTTTTGTGCTATCTGCATTGTGTCCTTCACAAGGTTTATTGCAGCTATCTTTTTTCTCTGTACAAGCT
>CAZTVB010000456.1:0-2774 GCA_964616315.1 uncultured Rikenellaceae bacterium | reverse complement strand
CCAATTACCTTTCAGGAGGTAAAAGCAATCTTAATTTTTGTGGCTGTTCTTGCGCTTTGGGCAACCGACACAGTTCATGGCATTAGTCAAACAGCGGTAGCATTTCTTGGTGCTGTCATAGCACTTACTCCAAAATTTGGTGTTGTTAAGTGGAACGATGTGGATATCCCCTGGCACTTGCTCATGTTCTCAGCAGGCGCATATACTCTGGGTGCCGGACTCGACTCAACCGATTTAGCCATGCTATCGGTAAATTATATTTACGACGGATTAGGTTTTTCCACCAACACTCCTTTCTGGGTGTTCTATTTATTCCTAACGGGTTGTATGCTCTTTAGCGCCCTCATTTTTCAATCTAAAACAATGCGGGCATTAATATTCATTCCAATTGCAATAGGAACTGCACAGAAATTTGGATACCCAATGCTTAGCCTAACATTACCAGTTGCATTGCTAATAGAGCACGTTTATGCCTTACCATTCAACAGCAAGCCAGCGGCATTGCTCTACGTTACCGACCAATACAGTTGGTCCGATACGGCAAAGTACGGCATAACAATGTTATTTATAAGTTGGATTGTAATTATTATTTGGGGAGAAACATGGTTAAGACTTCTCGGCTATACTCCCAATGGGGTTTTTGGTTTGTTTTAGTCATTTTTAAAAATTAATTTCTTAGTACATACAGTTGAAAGTAATTGAACAAACGATTGCATTGCAACAAAAAATTTGGATTAAATGATAGACGAAGTTGTGAAGATTCATGATAAGTTCTCTGTTGAAATTAAGTTGGGTTATGCAACGCGTCGAACCCAAAAAGAGAATGACTATATGGTGAATATTTGGTTTTTTGTGCCAAATAGTCTCGATATAAATAGATATACCTACAGTGCTAGAGATTTTTACAATGATTTAAAATCCAATATCCGATTAATCACACCAGTTTTCTTGTTACGGGAGATTGCCACAGGCGAAAAAACTCCTTTTAAGCATCTGGAGCAATCGTTTAGGGATTTAGCATCAAATCCTATCCGCAGGAATGTTGCAGAGTATGAGTACCATATCAAAATGTTTCAGTCCATACTCAAGAGTTCTCTTCGTAACGAAATTCAACATATCATAAAGAATGAGGTTAAAGAGGATAACCCTTTCCTAGTAAAAGCTTTTGTTGAAAACACGATACGAATAACCGACAAGTACCGGGAATTTAGGCGAATTATAAACGCCCCTACGGTACAAAAAGACCTTATGCGCTACTATTTCTATGGCGATGAGTTTATGAGCAATATTGTTGAGCAAAATGCGCTTATACTTCTTTCGGAGTTCAAACAAATCAACTCAAATAATTTTGAAGAAAGCAAAAAACTCCTGTTAGACTTAATTGTGCGTGAACGAGAGTACAAAATTGTGAAAGAATATCCATTAGTCGAAAAAGAGACAACGGACTCGTACCGCGAACTAATTCATCGCCGCGGGGTCCTTAAAAAGTACGTGGAAAGCCAACTTTTCTTATCAACCAGTACGAAAAAAGACGGAGTTCTTATTGAGCAAATACTATATAGCATAGCCGCAGGCATGGCAATGATTTTTGCCACAGCAATTGCCTTTGCTTTTCAACAGAAATACGGGAATTTTACCATGCCTCTTTTCATCGCCCTGGTCGTGAGTTATATGCTTAAAGATAGAATTAAGGATTTGATGAGGTATTACTTTACTGGAACTCTTAAACGATTCTTTTTCGACCAAAAAACCGAAATAACCGTAAAAAACAATCACACAATTGGATGGTGCAAGGAAGGATTCGATTTTGTTATCGAAAAAAAAGTCCCAAAGGATGTGGTAAAAGCACGCAATCGTTCACTTATAATGGGTGTTGAAAACAGAGTTACCGCCGAAAAGGTTTTTTTATATCGAAAGTTTCTTCGTCTTTACCGAAACGAATTGGATAAAGTATATGAGCATTACACCATAACAGGCGTGAACGATATTATTCGCTTTAATGTGTCAAGGTTCATCGCAAAAATGGACAATCCAGAAATTCCACTGTATTTAGTTGACCACAATAACTACGAGGTAATTTCGGGCGAAAAGGTTTATTTTATGAATATGGTAATTGGTTATCAATCCGAAGGGAATATTCAGTATAGCCGCTATCGGTTAGTTTTTAACAGAGACGGGATAAAGGAATTAGTGCGTTGCTAAAAAAAATTCACACAAGAGTTAATTGACTTTAAAATTGTAAGTAGGCTATTATTCTTTTGTTTCGTTTTGTAGCCATAAAAAACATCCAAATTATCTGCTGTAAAATACATTTTATTCCAAATTGAGGATTGCAAACGTTTTAGGGCTGAATTGCTAGTTTAGCAACATTTCAAATTACAACAAAACATTTCAGCGTTCATTTATTTCTATTAAATTTGCAGTGTTTTTCAGAAAAAATTGATTTTTCAAAACTGTAAAATTCTGTAAATCAAATGACAAAGTCCAAAAAATTCATTTCTTGTGATGGTAACTATGCGGCTGCTCATATCGCCTATATGTTTAGCGAGGTTGCTGCAATTTATCCTATCACCCCCTCATCAACAATGGCTGAGTATGTTGACGAATGGTCGGCATTTGGCCGTAAAAACATTTTTGGCGATACCGTAAAGGTAGCCGAAATGCAAAGCGAAGCTGGCGCTGCTGGAGCAGTGCATGGTTCATTACAATCAGGTGCATTAACTACAACCTACACCGCATCGCAAGGTTTGCTCCTTATGATTCCTAACATGTAC
>CAZTVB010000455.1:0-2778 GCA_964616315.1 uncultured Rikenellaceae bacterium | reverse complement strand
GGATATGCCTAAGGCTAAGGTTAGAATTATCAACGATTTGATGTATCGCCATTGGAATGTATGGGAGGATGGAATGTACAGCCATCTTTTTGTGGCCGATTTTGCAAACGGTGCAATTGCCAATGCAAAGGACATCAATGCTGAAGAAAAGTGGGATACACCTATGGCAACCGACTTTGATATGGCTGAGGTTCAATGGAGTCCCGATAGCAAGAAGTTAGTTTACAACTCAAAGAAACTTTACGGTAAGGAGTACGCCATGAGCACAAACTCTGATGTTTACCTATACGAATTGGAGAGTGGCGCAACATCCAACTTAACCCCTGAGAACAAAGGTTACGACCGTTATCCGAAATTCTCACCTAATGGCAAGTATATTAGCTGGTGGAGTATGGAAACACCTCTTTACGAGGCTGATTTAAAGCGTTTATTTGTGTTAGATACCGAAACTGGTAAGGCCGTTTATGCAACTAAAGGATTCGACCAAAATATTGAAGCCTATAACTGGGATGAGGATAGTAAAACTATCTATTTTGTAAGCGGGACTAAAGGTACTGAACAGCTTTTTAAGATTGATGTTACCACAAATCAGATTGCTCAGTTGACTAAAGGAATGCACGATTATGTGACAGTTCAAAAGAGTAAAGGTGTTATTGTTGCCGAGCGTATGAGTATGAGCATGGCTCCTGAATTGTACAAGGTTGACGAGGCTACGGGTGAGGCTACTCAATTAACTTTCACAAACAAGGCTATCTACGAAAATATTAAGATGGGTGAGGTTCGCGAGCGTTGGGTTAAAACCACCGATGGTAAGGAGATGTTGGCTTGGGTAATTCTTCCTCCAAACTTTGATGAAACCAAGAAATATCCTACACTTCTATACTGTCAGGGTGGCCCACAAAGCACTGTTAGCCAGTTCTGGAGTTACCGTTGGAATTTCCAGATTATGGCTGCAAATGGCTATGTAATTGTTGCTCCAAACCGTCGTGGAGTTCCTTCGTTCGGTCAGGAGTGGAACCTCCAAATCTCGAAGGATTACAGCGGACAAAATATCAAGGATTACCTAAGTGCAATTGATGATGTTGCTAAGGAGCCTTGGGTGAATAAGGATAAACTTGGTTGTGTTGGTGCTAGTTATGGTGGATATTCTGTTTACTACTTGGCTGGACATCACCAGAAGCGTTTCAAAGCGTTTATTTCGCACTGCGGAATGTACAACTTGGAGTCGTTCTACGCTCAAACCGAGGAGACATTCTTCCCAACATTTGATTTGGGTGGAGCACCTTGGGAAGCCAACAACAAGATTGCTCAGAAGAGCTATGCAAACTCACCCCATAAGTTTGTTCAGAACTGGGATACCCCAATTATGATTATTGTTGGCGAGCACGATTATCGTATTCCTTACACACAAAGTTTGGAGGCATTCAATGCTGCACAACTAAGAGGTATTCCGAGCAAGTTGTTATTTTTTAGCGAGGGAACTCACTTTGTAACTAAACCTCAGGATGCTGTAATTTGGCAGCGCGAGTTCTTTGGTTGGTTAGACCAGTGGTTGAAGTAGTAATAAACGCTAAGGCGCAAAGGCGCAAATTGAAGAAGGTATGTATTTATTGCATACCTTCTTTTTTCTTAGCGTCATAGCGCCATTGCGTTTAAGTTTTCTGTTTTTTCAAAGAGGAAAGAATCATCTCCATCTTATCCTCCAGCGACATATCCCCACTTATCCAGTTAATCGTAAACCCACGGCGTTCTATTCCGCGGAACCAGGTCGTTTGGCGTTTTGCAAATTGCCGTATGGCAATGTATAGGTGCTCAAACATCTCATCGTAACTGATTTTGTCTATGATATACTCGGTTAGGTACTTGTCTACAATCCCTAGCAAATAAAATCGTCGGGGTTATTGCCTGGGTTTAGTGGGGTTTTGCATCATAAATTTTAGTTTATTATTAAATCTAGATACTTTTGTTTAATTTTTAAACCAAAAATTTTTAGCAATGCGTTTTTTAAAATTCATATAACCTAATTCTATAACTTTTAAATTCGAACAAAATGAAAAGATTAATTTATTTACTTCCGTTACTTTCTATACTATTTGCAGGCAAAGAGTCAGTAGGACAGGGATTATTTGTCGGTAAAATTGTCTATAAACATAGTTTGACAAAATCCTCGGAGTATTATCCTATTGTAGACTCTACTGTTTTAAGTAGTACAAAGGATTTATCTTTAATTGAAAGGTTCTATAATGGTAATATTGTGTGGTCATATCCTGCAATAGAGGTTGTTACTACTACAGAGAGATTGTTCGGTTATAGTAACAATAAGGAAACAGTTTTTGCTTCTGCTAACGAGGTTTTAACAACAGAGATACTTAGCAGTGAAGATGTGGAGCTTGTTTTGGGCTATGCTTGCAAAAAGATTATGACTAAAAAAATGATGCCCACAGGTGTTTATCTGAAACGCAACTATATTGTAGCAACAAATATTCCACAGGATGGTTTTAGTGCTCTTTTCCCAAAGGAGCTGGCAGGAATGCCTTTGGTTTGCGAAATAATTTATGAGGACAAACAGGGTAAATATTTGTTTTCGGAGATTATTGAAGCGGTTCGAGTTGAGAAAAATATTGATGAAACAAAGGTGAAAGATAAGATTATTGAGTTGAATAAACGTAAACGCGTTGCAATGAACCAGGAAAACTTCAAAAAGGAAATGGGCGTTAGTAACGATTTGAATTCAAGCGTTGAGTGTAAAAAATAAATTTATCCAAAGATATGTTTTAC
>CAZTVB010000454.1:0-2779 GCA_964616315.1 uncultured Rikenellaceae bacterium | reverse complement strand
GAATGCCCATGCGGCGGCATTCGTCCATAAAGATTGTGATTTTCTTTATGTCCGATAAGTTACGGCTTAGCACAGCAGCCATAAACTGGCTGGGGTAGTGTGCTTTTATATATGCAGTTTGATAAGCAACGTAAGCGTAGCAGGTTGAGTGCGACTTGTTGAAAGCGTATTCTGCAAAGGCCTCCCAGTCTGTCCAAACCTTTTCAACTTTAGCCTTATCGTGTCCGTTCTTTGAGCAGCCTTCAACGAACTTCTCCTTAAGTTCGTCCATCACCTTGCGGAGCTTCTTACCCATAGCCTTACGCAGCGCATCGGCTTGTCCTTTGGTAAAGCCAGCCAATTTCTGCGACAGTAACATCACCTGCTCTTGATATACCGTAATACCGTAGGTATCCTTTAGGTATTCCTCCATATCGGCAATGTCGTATTCAATTTTCTCGCGTCCGTGCTTACGGTTGATGAAGCTTGGGATGTACTCCATTGGACCCGGACGGTAAAGCGCGTTCATGGCGATTAAATCCTCAAAGCGGTTAGGTTCCAAGGCGCGCATATGCTTTTTCATTCCGGGCGACTCGAACTGGAATATTGCGGTGGTTTCGCCTTTGGAAAATAGTTCGAATGTTTTGGAGTCGTTCAGCGGAATTTTATCAATATCTAGGTCTTTCCCAGTAGACTCTTTAACTAGTTGTAACGCATCCTTTATGATTGAAAGAGTTTTCAACCCAAGGAAGTCCATTTTTAGCAACCCAATATCCTCAACGTGCGAACCCTCGTATTGCGTAACAAATAGTGATGTTTCCTTGTTGGTCGATAAAGGAACGTACTCCTCCAAATCGTCGCGACCAATAATAATACCACAGGCGTGAACTCCCGTTTGCCTTACCGTTCCTTCCAATACCTGAGCGTACTGTAGAGTTGAACGAATTAATTCATTTGTTGACTTACGCTCCTTATCGAGTTCTGGAACTTCCTTAAAGGCATCTTTCAGGGTTGTTCCGGGTTTCTCGGGAACAAGTTTCGCTAACCTATCGGCAGTGGATAATTCCAACTTTTGCACACGGGCAACATCCTTAATTGAAGAACGCGCTGCCATTGTTCCAAATGTTACAATATGCGCAACACGTTTTGCACCATACTTATCCACAACGTACTTTAAAACGTCCTCGCGTCCATCCTCGTCAAAGTCTATGTCGATATCGGGCATCGATACACGCTCAGGGTTAAGGAAACGCTCAAACAGTAAGTCGTACTTAACTGGGTCGATATCGGTAATCCTTAAGGAATATGCAACTGCCGAGCCTGCTGCAGAACCACGTCCGGGTCCAACGGAAACACCCATCTCCCTCGCTGCGCGAATAAAATCCCAAACAATTAGGAAGTACCCTGGATAACCCATCCTAGCCACAACCTCAAGTTCAAAATCCAAGCGTTCCTTTACATTATCGGGAAGTTCCTCGCCCCAGCGTTGCTTGGCGCCTTCGTAGGATAAGTGTCGTAAGTAGTCGTTGTCGTCGGTAAATCCGTCGGGCAAAGGGAAGTAAGGCATAATAGGCTTACTGCTTAGGCTGTAGTACTCAACCTTGTTAAAAATCTCCTCGGTATTGTAAATTGCCTCTGGGAAATCAGGAAAGTTTGCTAGCATCTCAGCCTCACTTTTTAGGTACTCCTGAAAAGTATAGCGCATCCTATTCTTATCGTCTAAATCCTTACCAGTATTTAAGCAGATTAACCTATCGTGAGCTTGAGCATCCTCGGCAAGTACAAAGTGCACGTCGTTAGTTGCAATACACTTGATGCCCGTTTTCTTGGATAGTTCAATTATTGCCTTGTTTACTTTTAACTGATTTTCGTAAACATCCTCGTCAATCTTAAAATCGCCCGATTTGTGGAGCATCAGCTCAAGGTAGTAATCGTCGCCAAAAATCTCCTTGAATTCCAGAGCAATCTGCTCCGCTGCAGCCATATCGCCATTCATAATGGCTTGTGGAATTTCACCACCCAAACATGCACTTGAAACTATTAAACCAGCACTGTGTTTGCGTAGCAAATCTTTATCAATCCTGGGTTTATAGTAAAATCCCTCGGTAAAACCGTAACTTACAAGCTTAACAAGGTTGTGGTATCCCTCCTTGTTCTTGGCAAGTAATATAAGGTGATGATTTCCTCTGTCCTCCTTATCAGTTCTGTCGAACCTAGTCTTCTTAGCAACGTAAACCTCACATCCAATAATCGGTTTGAAAAGTTTTACTTCCTGCTCTGCAATTTTGGCTTTTAGTGCATCTAATTGTGAATCGAAATCCTCAATTTTCTCCTTTTCTGCGTGAAGATTCTCTATATCGCACTTAATCTTTTTAATTTCATCGTTAACCGAACCATTAATCTTGTTAGCGGTATTGATAAACTCCTTTATCCCGAACATATTGCCATGGTCGGTAACGGCAACTCCAGGCATTCCTAATTCCTTAGCCCTATCAATCAAGCCCTTAATGCTCGATGCTCCATCGAGAATGGAGTATTGCGTGTGAACGTGCAGATGTACAAATTTTCCCATTTTACAGAATCTAGATATCTGATTTCTCCCAAGAGATTATTCGAAATTGATTTACAAAGACTTAAAAGTTCAATTTGGAATAAACCCATTCCTGCGAAGTTAGCTAAACCTCATTTTTAAAACGAGCATTGTTGATAACTATTAAAACATTCATAAATAACTTTTCGTCAATTAAATATATATAGCTTATAAACAAAATTTTGACTCTTATAAAAATTTATTAAAACG
>CAZTVB010000453.1:0-2779 GCA_964616315.1 uncultured Rikenellaceae bacterium | reverse complement strand
CGTTCCAATCCTTGAGTAAAGTTCTGAATGAACAGGGTTTTCAAATACCCAAAATTGATGGTGGCTGTTTTATTTGGGCAGAACTGCCCAAGGGGTTTGAGGATGGATTTCGGTTTGCATCAATGCTGTACGATGAGAATAAGGTGGCTGTAATTCCTGGCGAGCATTTTAGCGCCAGTAAGGCCAATTGGATTCGTTTTAATATTGCTCGGCCTATGGATGAAATTATGGTTGCCGAAAAGGAACTTACTCTTTTTATGCAAAAGCATAAAGGATGATTACTGCAATTACCATAATACTCTCCCTGTTATATGCAATTCTATTGCTCTCGCTACTTATTGGTCTGCTGAGAACTTTGAATTGCCAAGTGTTTGATGAAAAAGCCGATGGGGTTAGTGTTATAGTTGCATTTAGAAATGAGGCGGAGAATCTTCAAGAACTCATAAAATCATTTAATTCGCAAACCTTGCCTGTTAACCAATGGGAGGTAATTTTTGTTGACGATAACTCCTCCGATACAAGCATTTCGGTTATCAACTTAAGTCAAAAAAACTTCAACTTTAGGTTGATTCAACTTTCCGGGGTTGAGGGTAAAAAGCGGGCAATAATCGAAGGTGTTAAGAATGCTAGGTATAATTTAATAGCAATTACCGATGCCGATTGCATTCCTTCAAAACTTTGGCTCGCTAGTTTGGTTGAGCATGGAGATGTGGCGCTGATTCAACGACCCGTTATAGTTGAAACTTCCAATTCCATTGTAAATATGTTTGAGGCGCTGGATTATGCATCGCTGATGGCTGTTTCGGCAGGTTCATTCGGATTGGGGAGACCAGTTATTGCCGCATCGGCAAATTTGGCTTTTAGGAAGGATTTAGTAGATATTAATGAGGAAACTCTCCGTGCCGATATCTCCTCCGGCGACGATATGTTTTTGCTGCATACAGCAAAACAAAATAAGTGTAACAGATTAGTTTTCAGTCTGAGTACAGACGGATTTGTTACAACAAAATTTAAGGGTGGTTTCAGCGGATTTATTCGTCGACGTAAACGTTGGGCATCAAAGGCGTCGGGCTATAAGGATATAGATACAATTTTGGTTGCCTCGGTTGTCCTTCTTTTCAACTTATCGATTGTGTTTTTTGCCGTGGGTTCTTTGTTGGGATTCATATCAATTTATAATCTGCTGATAGCCTTGCTTGTTAAAATTTTTGTGGATTTTCCGCTGCTTTTTGTTTTTCTAAAACAGACAAAACAGTTAAAATTGATGCTTGTTTTTTTACCTTTACAGTTCATTTATCCATTTTACATTAGCTATTCGGCCATTGCCGGATTATTTGGAGGACAAATTTGGAAAGGAAGGCCAGTAAATTAGAGGAGATAGCCCGTAGCGGTTCGCCTTGGCAAATTGCCATACGAAGGTTGTTGTCCGATTGGGTTGCCGTTGTATCGCTTGTTTTTATTGGCGTTACTGCTATTATTGCATTGCTGGGATATCTTATTGCTTCCGATTCAACACCATACTCAAACAGTCAGCACCTTGAGTTAACAACCTGCAAGCCAGGTTTTAAGGTTCAAATGCTGCAGGCGCATAAGCAGGAGGATGTGCTGGATAGAACTTGGATTGGAAAAATGATGTATGGCGAGGAGTTGCCCTATAAGGAAATTCCTTTGAATAGTTATCGGTTTATTGATGGCTACATTGAGGTTGAGGAGTATAATCCAATTCCAGAGTCAACACCTATTGTTACCAAGCATTCGTTGGTAAATGTGCTTTACCGTATTCATCCCGATTTTAAGCCCGAATACACATCGGATTCCGCCTACTTTACCTTGGCTAACGGCCAAAAAATGTCAAGGTCAATAGTTGAACTTCAGCAGCAGGTTCAGTCCGAAAATATTGTAAATCGTAAGTTTATTCTTGGTACTGACCGTTTTGGTCGCGATTTGTTTAGCCGATTGATTATTGGTGCACGCGTATCGCTCTCCGTTGGATTTATTGCAGTAGGAATTGCGCTTATTATTGGCATTGTGCTAGGAGCCTTTGCTGGATTTATTCGTGGTTGGGTTGACGATGTAATAATGTGGTTTATAAATGTGGTGTGGAGCGTTCCAACCCTGCTTATGGTTATTGCGCTTACAATGGTTATTGGAAAAGGTTTTTGGCAAATATTCGTGGCGGTTGGTTTAACAATGTGGGTTGATATGGCTCGTGTGGTTCGTGGACAAGTGCTCTCAATCCGCGAAAAGGAGTTTGTTGAGGCTGCAACTGTACTTGGATTTAGTAGGTTTAGGATAATATTCCATCATATACTCCCCAATATTTTTGGCCCAATAATAATAGTATCGGCAAGTAATTTTGCCACGGCAATTCTAATTGAGGCTGGGTTAAGTTTCCTTGGAATTGGTGTGCAACCACCAATCCCCTCGTGGGGAACAATGATAAAGGACCATTACGGCTACATAATAATGGATAAGGCCTACCTAGCCATACTGCCAGGTTTGGCTATTATGCTACTTGTGCTTGCATTCAACTTGCTGGGTAATAGTTTGCAGGATGCTCTTGACCCTAAGGCTGTGGAACGAAAGTAGATTTTGGTTTTTCACTTGCAGTATTGCAAATACTCTTGCTTTTATTATTTTTACTGTCTTAATCAAAATCAACTAAATCAAACTTAATTTTTTACAAATGGAAAATCAAACAAACACTGAAATTGCGAAAGAGTCAATTGAGATTGAGAAAGAAGGTCTTATCCATTTATTCGACACCAGAAAGTCGACA
>CAZTVB010000452.1:0-2784 GCA_964616315.1 uncultured Rikenellaceae bacterium | reverse complement strand
GTGTGACCGAGGTTCAACTTCTTACGCTCGCCCTTCTCATGTTCATCGGCAGTTACAATATTTGCCTTAATTCGAACCGACTTTGCTAATAAAGGAGTTATTGCCTCAACATCACAATTCATCAACTTTTCAATATTCTCCTCAATAAAAGCGAAATCATTTGCATCGGCAATTAAGCAATGCTTAACCATTTCGGCAAAGCCATTGGAAAGTTCAATTGCAGGCAATGTTTTCAGCATCGATGTGTCACAAATAACAAACTTGGGCTGATTGAATGTTCCCACAATGTTCTTGAAACCATCAAAGTCAACTCCATTTTTCCCGCCTACACTGGCATCAACCTGAGCAAGTAGGCTAGTAGCCACAAAGCCAAACTCAACACCCCGCATATAGGTAGATGCCACAAAACCCGTTATATCGCAAACAACGCCACCGCCAATTCCAACAATAAACGAATTTCTAGCGGCACCAATATTCAGTAACCAACGGTAAATCTCCGAAACGGAGAGTAGATTTTTGGATTCTTCACCTGGATTTACAATATACTTAGGAAAATTTGGAAAGATATTGCTGTAGAGTTTATCTACATTCTCATCGGTAATAATGTAAACACCCTTGCTAGGAATGCATTTTGATAGATTTGAAATACTTTCCCCAACAATTATTGTCGATTCGGATTTTTTACCTTTTACTTGTATTGTTTCCATTGAATTAAAAAAATGAAAATATCGATACGATTAACCCTTTCTTACATTCCTGCGCAAGCAGGAATCCATAGATTCAGCATCAAGTGCGGAATGACAAATGCTATTTGAATTTTAAAGGATAATCAATCATATTCCTCAAAGTTACGTCGATTTTTTCAAATAACCCTTTTTTCGTAAGTAATCAGATTCTTTTGCATTCCCACCGATTCCTCGTGGATACTCCGAAAAAGTTTTTCGAGGAACTGTGGTCGCAAGCCCGATTCAGCGCCTTTGCTTGTAACTCGTTCCAAAACCTGATTCCAACGGGTAGATTGTAGCACCTGCATTTTTTCGTTCCGTTTTACATCGGCAATTTTACCAGCGAGCTCCATTCGGTTGGAAAGCACCCACAGTAGCAAATCGTCCATAATATCAATCTCAGCCCTTAGCTCATCCAGCATTTCCAATGAAAATTTTCGCGAAGGAGCCTCTTCGGCTAAAATTAATTTCGATAAATCGGAGAATTGCTTTGGGGTTAATTGTTGAGCCGAGTCGCTCAGTGCAATTTCGGGGTAAGGATGCACCTCTACCATCAAGCCATCAAAATTCAAATCCATTGCCCGTTGGGCAACTAACGGTACCAAATCTCTTTTCCCTGTTATGTGGCTAGGGTCGCATATAATTGGTAGGTTTGGATAGCGCATTTTTAGTTGAAGCGGAATATCCCACAAAGGTTGATTGCGGAAAACCGATTTACCCCAAATTGAAAATCCACGATGAATTGCGCCCAACTTAAAGATTCCCGCATTGTAAAGCCTGCGGATTGCACCCTCCCAAAGTTCAATATCGGGACTTAACGGATTTTTAACCAGAACAGGAATATCAACACCCTTTAAAGCATCGGCAATTTCCTGCATTGCAAAGGGGTTGGAAACTGTGCGAGCACCAATCCAAAGTAAATCGGCTCCAAACTTCAGTGCTTCGTAAACGTGTTGGTGACTTCCAACCTCGGTTGAGAAAGGCAAGCCTGTTTTGCGTTTTACATCGCGTAACCAAGTTAAAGCCTCGTTTCCATAACCCTGAAACGAATTTGGCGTTGTTCTGGGTTTCCAAACCCCCGCGCGCAAGTAGGAAACAGCGTTTGTACTTTTTAAACTATTGGCAACACTCAGCAATTGCTCTGGCGACTCAGCGCTGCAAGGCCCAGCAATAACTAAAGGCTTACCAGCCTTACTGTTCCAACCGCTAAGCGGCTGCAATTGAGGAAGGATTTCTTTTTCCATTATTTTTTACTTTTAACTGTTTACGCGACTCCTCAAATTGTTCCCTTATATCTACTGCGCTATCAATAAAATCGGCAACCGCCGATTGATTGTTTGCGGCAATACTCTGCTCTAATCTCTGTAGCTCGGCAATCATCAATCCAAGATTACTGAGAACATTTTGCTTGTTCTGATTTACTATTGGCAACCACATACTAGCCGGACTTTTTGCTAAACGCGAGGCCGAATCGAATCCGGTTGATGCAATATTTTCCCACTCAGGATTTTCGTTATTAACCGATTTAACAACATTGCACAAGGTGTATGCTACTAATTGCGGTAAATGCGAAACCAGTCCCACAAGTCTATCGTGTTGCAACGGCTCTATGTATTCAACTTTTGATTTGAGTTGATGAAATAGTTCGTGAGCAACTTTAAGCGCATAACTCGATGAGCGTTGCGGCTGACATATGTAGGTTTTGCAACCGGCAAACAGGTCAGCATCTGCACCATCGGGTCCTTTTACCGATGAGCCTGCCATTGGATGCGCTGCAACAAAGTTTCTTCTGTTGATATGGCTTTTAAGCGCACTACAGATTGGTGCTTTTGTGGAGCCCAAATCGATAACCACAGTTCTTTCATCGGCATAATCCAAAATCTCTGTAATAATTGGTATTGCAACATCAACAGGAGTAGCAACAACAATGATGTTTGCGTAGGCAATGGCATCGTGCAAACTCCACTCAACATCCACCATTCCTTGCTGAATGGCCTTTTCGATACTATTTTTATTGGTATCGACACCTGCAACTAGTCCAACTTTTCCGTGAAGGCCT
>CAZTVB010000451.1:2372-2789 GCA_964616315.1 uncultured Rikenellaceae bacterium | reverse complement strand
TATCAGTATAATAATGCCCAAACACCTAAATGGGCTGTGGACAGCCTACGGATAAAACAATATCCTGAAAGTGAGTTTATTGTCGCTTTTGTATCCGAGCAAAATCGGAATAAAGAGGAACTACCCAAACTCCAAGCAAAGTTGATTGACTTGGCAACTACAAATTTGGTACAGTCCATACAAACAACCATTACAGCTATTTCAACTGTAAATACTATAGAACTGGACAACAAATTACACCAAACATTCCAGCAAAGTAGCACATCGGCAAGTAATCTCAAAGTTACTGGATTGAAGAGTGAATCGGCCTACGACAAAAAATCGAAAACCGTTTATGCTATTGTTTACGCTAAACGTTCTGATTTAAGCAAGCACTACAACGAAGTTGTTAAGCGAAACCTCACATTAATAAGCGAA
>CAZTVB010000451.1:0-2362 GCA_964616315.1 uncultured Rikenellaceae bacterium | reverse complement strand
CAACAGTCGCGATGAGGCCTTAAAGTTAATAACCGAATGCCAAACACTTTTCCGCGAAGCCGAAGAAGCTCAAACGCTTTTAATTGCAATCAACAAAACGGCCTCGGATGATTTAGTTAAGTATAACGATTACAGCAAACTGCGAGGAGAACTTGATAGGCAATCGGGGAAAATTCGTAAGGCCGAAAATTTAACACTCGACGAGGCTGCCTCAATAATAGCAACCGAAATAGCCTCTGTAAAAGATAAGTTTGATGCACCAATTAAGCTATCGTATTTTACATATCAGGAAACAGGAATGAATAGCCCATTTTCTCGAAGAATGCAAATTGCGTTAGAACAGAAGGTAATTGCATTGGGAATAAATATTGACAATTCAGTTAATGTAAATCAAGCCTCATCAAGTAAAGGAACCCTAATATCTGGAACATACTGGGAAGAAGGCAATAGCATTCGGGTTGTTTGCATAATCCGTAATATAGAGACGGGTAAACCAATAGCTAGCTCTGAGGTCAAACTATCAGTAGAGAAATTAGCGCAAGCCAACCTGCAAACAAAGCCAGAGAACTTTCAGGATGCTTATGCAAATATGAGAGTTTTTTCAAAGGGTGAAATTGAGGGAGGCGATTTAAATATTGAAATTTGGACAAACAAAGGTTCCGACAATTTGATATTTACAGAGAGTGAACACATGAAACTTTCGGTTCGCGCCAATAAGGAGTGCTATTTAAGAGTAATCTACCACTTGGCCGATGGACAAAAAGTTCTTTTGCTTGATAATTACTACATAAGCACCGATAAGGTGAATAAAGTTTATGAATTACCCTACGAATTTGAATGTGCTGAACCTTTTGGAGTTGAAACTCTTCAACTTAATGCTCAGGAATTAGCGTTTGGTGGTCTTAGAACAAAAAATCAGGATGGTTACGAATTTATTGTTGACGATATGCAAACCATACTTATTGGTACTCGCGGAATGAAAAAGGTTAATAAAAACGAACTCAGAGCCGAAAGACGCATTACAATAACTACTATGAAAAACTAAAAAAATGAAAGTTTGTGAAGTTGAAAGGTTAGAATGCTTATTAGCAAAATGGAATTGTTATCAAATTTATATGATTAACATTAACCTTTAACTTTATTTTATAAACTCTTATCTTTGCAAACTTTTGAATTTTCAACTCTATAAACTTATAAACAATGAACATATTCACACCAATTACAATAAAAGGAAAGGAAATTAAGAACAGAATTGTATTTCCACCGCTTGTTAACTTTGCTTGGGCTCAAACCGATGGAATAACAACGTCCCGTCACGTTTCTCACTACGAAGAGCGTGCAAAAGGAGGGGCTGGACTTATTATTGTTGAAGCAACATGCATTAATCAGCAAGGAAGGATTTTTAACTATCAACTTGGAGCCTGGAACGATAGCCATATAGCTGGATTAAAATTGATTACTGATGCTTGTCGCAAACATAGTGCTGTAACGTTATTGCAAATTCATCATGCAGGATTGGTAACCCGCAAAGCAGTTTCTGAATTTGCATACGGTCCTTCTATTGACCCTGAAAACGAGCGTACCGTGGAAATGTCCATTGAGCAAATACATCAAATCCGCGATGAATTTATTGCTGCTGCAATACGTGCCGAGAAGGCTGGTTTTGATGGTGTGGAACTACACGGAGCGCACGGGTATTTACTGAGTCAGTTTGCCTCATTGGCTATTAACCACCGTACCGACGAGTATGGTGGCTCAGTTGAAAACAGGCTAAGATTGGCATCCGAAATAATTGATGGTATCAAATCATCCACCAACAGCAACTTTATTATTGGGTATAGGCTTGCAGCCTGTGCTCCTACCCTTTCAGATGGCATTGAGGTTGCAAAAATTCTAGAGCAGAAAGGCGTAGATATTATTCATGCTTCGCATGGTGGTGAAAAAGGAATTAATGCAGAAATTCCTGCAGGATTTGAATTCAACTCCATTGTTTACATGGGAACCGAAATCAAGAAATCAGTTAAAACTCCTGTTGTTGTAGTTAACCAAATTCAGACACCCGAAAGGGCAAATAAACTAATAAGCAATGGCCTTGCGGACTTTGTTGCAATTGGGCGCGATATGCTTACCGATGCCCATTGGGTAAACAAAGCAAAAAATAATGAACCGATAATATATTGTATTGATTGTCAACCTAGGTGTAAAAGGTTTACCAAGGCTGAGTCCTGCCCACTTTTTAGTGAATAAGATATAAACAACACTTTTTTTAATAGGTAAAAGCCAATTAAGATAGGCTTTTACCTATTATTAGTTAAAATACTGATAATAAGATTTAAAATAAAACGAATATCGTGTATAAATT
>CAZTVB010000450.1:857-2802 GCA_964616315.1 uncultured Rikenellaceae bacterium | reverse complement strand
GGGGAGTTTTTCCTACCGCGGAGCCAATGCAACTGACCTTGCCAACCCTGATGATTACATTAATGAACTAACCGATTCGCTCGAGAATCAACTTCAGTTTAAGGCTAAACAAAAGGGCTTTATAACTTTTCTTAATCCAAAGGTTTACTTTGGTGGAACCTACCCAATTGCCGATAGGATAAAAGTAGGAGGCTTGGTGCGCAGCGAGTGGTATCCTGGTAGGCCTATTGTTGGTTTTACTGCAACAGCTATGGCTTACAGCAAAAAGGGTAGCTCAGTGGCGCTAAACTACTCCATAATGAATGGCTCGTTTCTTAATGTAGGGTTGGGCTTTGGCTGGGGAACCGAAAAGTTTCAGTTTTATATGATGTCCGATAACGTTATGGTTGCATTCTACCCCGAAAAGGCCCGTAATGCAAACCTTAGGTTTGGATTCAATATGTTTTTTGGTTGCTCCGAGCGCAAAAAACAGATGAAAATATCGAGTGGCAACGGCTGCGGCTGCTACTGGCAATGGGACGATAAGGCTAAACAGAAGGCCGGAAGGCAGAAATGATTTGAAATATGATAAAGCAATCTTAACTGAAAAGCATCTTTAGGTGAGTTATTTTAGATGAAGCATATGTGGTATTATCCAAACCAATCATACAAAATAAGATTTTAACTTTTTTCATAATCAAATTTTTTCCACTATCTTGTATCTAGTTTTTAGATACTTACATATATGCTTGTTAAAACATTTGGTAGCGCTGTTCACGGAATTAAGGCTACAACAATTACAATTGAGGTTAGTGTATCAAAAGGGATAAACTTTTTTCTGGTTGGTTTGCCCGATAGTGCAGTTAAAGAGAGCCAACAGCGGATTACATCGGCGTTAGAAACCAACGGTTTCAAGTTTCCCAAGCACAGGGTGGTTATAAATATGGCACCAGCCGATATTCGCAAGGAGGGCGCAGCCTACGATTTGCCCTTGGCTGTTGGAATTCTGGCCGCTTCGGAGCAGATGAATGCCGATTTGCTAGCCGAGTACGTTGTTATGGGCGAGCTCTCGCTCGATGGTACAGTGCAACCAATTAAGGGAGTTCTGCCAATTGCCATTCAGGCTCGTGAGGAGGGTTTTAAGGGTTTTGTTGTGCCCAAGCAGAATGCCCGTGAAGCGGCGGTGGTGAATAATTTAGATGTTTATGGTGTTGAAAATATTTCGGAGGTAATCGAATTCTTCAACGGAAAAAGCACCCTTGAACCTACCGTTGTAAATACCCGCAATGAGTTTTTTACACATGCCAACTCCTACGATGTAGATTTCCTTGATGTTAAAGGTCAGGAAAATGTAAAGCGTTCGTTGGAGGTTGCCGCTGCGGGTGGACATAATATTATTATGATTGGCCCTCCGGGTGCAGGTAAAACCATGCTTGCAAAACGGTTGCCCACTATAATTCCACCACTAGCCTTACGTGAAGCGTTGGAAACTACAAAGATTCACTCTGTTGCAGGGAAAATGGATAGGGAAACATCGCTTATGACTCGTAGGCCATTCCGTAGCCCCCACCACACAATTTCCGATGTAGCCTTAGTTGGTGGTGGACAGTTTCCTCAGCCTGGCGAAATTTCGCTTGCACATAACGGCGTGCTATTCCTGGATGAACTCCCAGAGTTTAAGCGAACTGTACTAGAGGTTATGCGCCAACCCTTGGAGGATAGGGTAATAACAATTTCGAGGGCAAAGTTCACGGTGGAGTACCCTGCAAGTTTTATGCTGGTAGCATCAATGAATCCTTGCCCTTGCGGTTACTATAATCATCCCGAAAAAGAATGTGTTTGCTCGCCAGGCGTAGTTCAAAAGTACTTGAATAAAATATCGGGCCCGTTGCTCGATAGAATTGATATTCACGTTGAGGTTATTCCTGTTCCATTCGAGAAACTATCGGGTGCGCCACCCTCGGAG
>CAZTVB010000450.1:0-847 GCA_964616315.1 uncultured Rikenellaceae bacterium | reverse complement strand
TTTACTGCAATGCGCAAATGACATCGAAATTAATTCGGAAATTCTGCGTTTTGGATGATGCAGGAACGGCTTTGATCAAAACAGCAATGGAGCGTTTGGGTTTATCGGCAAGGGCTTACGATAGAATTCTAAAAGTATCGCGAACAATTGCAGATTTGGATTGTTCTGAATCAATTCAATCTCAGCACATTGCAGAGGCAATTCAGTATAGGAGTTTGGACAGAGAAAATTGGGCAGGCTAAAATAATACTTTTTTTGATAGTTGAATTAAGGGATGTTTGAAAACATCGTGTTTTTATCGTAGTAACCCTAAAAAAATTATTTTGGCTATTTTCTCGAATTGTATCTGTTCGTATATTGCCTATCTTGATTTATAACGTAATTTGTTTCGCTATAAAGTTAAAAATGAATATAAAACATCTATAATAATTATTAACCTAAACTAAATCTTGAAGTATGATTATTGACAATTTGTTCTGGGTAGTTCCGATTGCATCGTTAATTGCTCTTGGATTTGCCTACTACTTCTTCAAACAGATGATGAAGGAGGATGAAGGTACAGACACAATGAAGAAGATTGCGCTTTACGTTCGTAAGGGCGCTATGTCTTATTTAAAACAACAGTATAAAGTTGTTGGTATTGTGTTCTTAGTTCTTTTAGTTCTTTTTGCGATTTTGGCCTTTGGATTGAAAGTTCAAAACGAGTGGACTCCATTTGCGTTCCTAACCGGTGGTTTCTTCTCAGGTTTGGCTGGTTTCTTTGGTATGAAAACAGCAACCTATGCATCAGCACGTACTGCAAATGCTGCAAAAAATTCGTTGAACCACGGATTGAAAGTGGCATTCC
>CAZTVB010000449.1:0-2825 GCA_964616315.1 uncultured Rikenellaceae bacterium | reverse complement strand
AATTTTTACTGATTAACCAGTTCTTTGCTGCATCCAAGTTGTTAAAGTATTGAATTTCCATACCAAAGGCGTTTTGAGCATTCTTATTGGCACCGTCCATGCTCATTTTACCAAAAATATCGTCGGGTACTACAAAAGCAAAGTACTTCAAACCAATTTTTTGTGCTCTTGGAAACCAATCGGTATTTAACCATTCCTGAACTTCTGGTTTTAACACTTTCATCTGCTTAATATCATTCAATTGCTTCTTTAAACGTTTTGTTTCAAGAATGCCTAGCAATTGATTCGCTACGGTTTTAAACTCATCGGGAGTTAGGAATCCTACAAAAGTTCCAATTGCTGCATTTGTTCTTGAATCGTAAACTGCATTAGTGGCTTTGTTGTCCATAGTAATTTGATTTTTAAGTTAAACATTATTTTTATTGAAGTTTGGGCAAAAGTTTTTGTGCTAAATACAGGATGTTTTCCTCCATAGAATCGAAGGTGCTGTATGGCGGCGAAAACATAATCCCCTTAATAGGTTTTCCTTTGATCAGTTTTTTAAGTTTATGCGAAACATCATCGGGCGTACCCGATAGCGTTAAAATCGATACAAAATCATCAGGAATCAGAGTGCTAGCCTCAAAGTAATTCCCTCGCTTCGATTCGTGGTCAATCTCCTTTATCAATTTTGATTTTACATCAACCTTGTGCTGTTTCAGAATGGTTTTTAAGTAGGGAATATAAACAGCCAGTGTTCTTTTGGCCTTCTCAATAGCCTTCGATGAATCGTCGGAAACGCAAATCATTCCTCCGATCGAGAGGCGTTTCTCTCCGCTAAGTTTAGACTCAGAGCACCCTTTCTGAAACGTTTTTAGCATCTCATCAAGGTACGTTTCTGTAAAAACTTCGGCTAATTGAACCTCGTTGGAGTATTTTCCTCCCAAATAAGCCATTTTGCTATTCCAAGTTGCAGTAACAAAATAGGGATTTGCAGGAGTAGGAACTCTCAAAACCGCCTTCGCAGTTGTTTTGAATATACCTCCCCTAAACTCTTCCTGTTTTTGCTGAAACAGGTGACTTACCAATTGATGGGTTTCCTCAAAACCTTTTCGGGTGAACTTCTCATTATCCTTTAAATTCAAAAAATCGAAAAATGCACCACGTCCTAAACCCAAAACTGAACGTCCGTTACTTACTGCATCCAAAAATGCAGCATTTGATGCAATAAGTGCTGGATGTCTGTAAAATCCATTCACCAAACATGGGCCAAGTTCAATCCTACTTGTATGCTCGGCAATAATGCTAAGTATGGGGAACGATGGGTAAAACATCAAATCATCATAAACATAAATTCTATCAAACCCGTTCGATTCAATTATTTTCCCTAACTGAATGTACTCCTCGGGCTTGTAGCATCCTTGTAGCGCAATATAAAAATCAAGTTTTTTGGCCATTTGTTGTTTAAAGCATTTTAGTTATCGGTTCCGTCAATGTAGTAACCCTCAATAAATCCATCCTCTGTTTCAGAGTGTTTTGGAGGTAACTCTTTTTTTGCAATAGCCCTAAATTCCGCTGCTTTGTATAGAAGTTTCACCTTTATCAAGTTTAATCCGTCCTCGTTGGAGTAATCAAAAGTTGTATCGGGGCCAACATGAACCTTTCCGCCCGATGGAGCATACACGTAGTGCGGAATTGAGCACGACGACTCGGTGCACAAATCCTTGTAGATGTCCAAGCCTTTCTGAACAGTTGTTCTTAAATGGTCGCTTCCTGCAACAGGCATACAATGGTTCATATAGTAAACAATGATATTATTCCTTAGAAGCAATTGGAATAAGTGTTTCATTGTTTTAGTATCGTCGTTAATTCCTTTTAGCAGAACAGTTTGATTTCTGAGCGTGATACCTCTTGATGTTAGCTTGTGGCAAGCCTCCAAAACTTCGGGCTGTAACTCATCGGGGTGGTTAAAGTGAACATTGATTGCCAAGTATTTACTCTTTGATGCATCGTTAAAGTTGGGGCGAATGTAACTGGCAAGTTTATCGCAAAGCTCATTGGTAAATACATGGGGACTGTTCAAAAGCATTCGAGTACCAACACGTATTTCAGCAATGTTATCCAAGGTCATTAATTTATCGAGCAGGTAGAATAGCTTGTTTCTATCCATAAATGGATCGCCACCTGTAATAAGCGCACCTCTTACATCCTGCATTTTCCCAACCTCTGCAACGGCCAAATCGATATCGGCCAAGGTCATGCTCTTGCGGTTTCGCATCACCCTGCTTTTCTTGTAGCAAAAGCGACAGTATGCAGGACAATCAAAATGGGGTGTTAGTAGAACCCTATCTCTGTACAACCTTTCTAAACCATAAATAGGAGAGGTCTTTTTACCCTCTTCAAAAGGAGTTGCCGTTCCATTTGTTACAGCCTCAAGTGGCGAAGGGAGAAACTGTTTCCTAATGCTATCGTACTTGACTATAAGTTTTTTTAGGTAAGGGGTAATCCTCATTGGATTATCCAGTAGAATGGAATCAATTGCTTGCTTCTCCGATTCATTTTTGGCTAAACAATGAATCAAGTCAACACATACATCGTCCTGAGTTTTTAGAAAATCATTATCCATAAAATCACATTTTAAAGGGTTTGAAAGTATTTTTTCAACTATTTAATAGTTAAGGTTTACAACATAAGGGTTGAAAGTTTATGTGCTTTTACAGAAACTAAATAAAAGAATCTGCCTTTATATGTTTAATAGGAATTAGCGCCTAATTGTTACCCTATTTTCCCTGAGTTTTTGAATAAAAATTTGAATTATTTTCGATACTTGATATAAACTTTTCATC
>CAZTVB010000448.1:0-2837 GCA_964616315.1 uncultured Rikenellaceae bacterium | reverse complement strand
AATCGGTTGGTATCCAGTAGCCGAAATCGGTTTCTTGATCCCAATATCCATGACCTGCGAAGAAAATTAAAAGATTATCGTTTTTTGAAATTCGACGGGTTAATCTATCCAATTCGTTAATAATTTGTTCGCGGGTTGGATCCTTTAAGAATATTACATTATTAGGATCAAACGTATATCGAGAAGTTAAGACATTGTACAATTTGGTCGCATCGTTAATTGGGTTATCCAAATCGGTAATGCTACCATCGGCATAATCGTTTGCGCCCATTATAAGAGCATAAAATTTCGGAGGAGTCTTTTGTTGGTCGAACACCAAATCGAGCTCCTCTGTGTCGCCCTTAGCAACCTTGCCCGATGCAGTTTTTCTAAGAACAAAAAACTTTTTCTCTACGCTATTCTTTCTTAAATCAACCGCTCTTATTATAATTTCATTCTTTCCAATGGTTAGAGGAACAGACACTTCAAATAGTCCATGTTGAGTAACATTTGCATCTATTCCATTTACGACTACCTCATATATACCGCTTTCGTCGGTAACAGAGCCTTTTACAATCATTGACTCGTCAGTGGTAGCAAACTCTTCTCCGCTAGCCAAAGAGCGCAAGCGCTTATCGTCCATTCCAATGGATGATTGAGCATAAGGTCTGCCTCTAGTTGATTCTTTACCTACCAATGGAACATTGGCGGGCTGAGTTAAAGCAATTACGGGAGCATTACTGTCAACTACTTCAGCCTTCTTAACTGTAAAATGCTGCAAGTCTGAAACCATTTCGAAGCGACTAGTTTTCTCAACCTTCATGTTATTGGTTTTTACCGAGGTAATTGGCAAATCGCGGAATTGAAGTTTGCCAATTTTTAGGTCAATGCCATAAGTTTCGTCAGTAATCAACTCAATGCCTAAATCCAATCGCATTACACGGTCTAAATCGGCAGGAACTCTTTCAAACACAAATGTTGCCTTAACGGTTTCACCTTGCTTCAGGGTGCGTTGTGGAGTTGAAAACCTCTCGTTGCCTACAACTTCAGCAATATTGCCTCGCTGGGCATCGAACTTACGTTTTTTAAAGTCAGTAATGGTGATTAACCCATTAATCATTTTAAGGTCGCGAGCAGCGCCGTAGTTAGTAATAGCTAATGATAGTTCAACGTTTCCTTCTGGAGTTCTATTAAAACTCTCCAATTTAAAAGAAACTTGACGGAAATCGTCCTGTACTGGAACAACCGATTTTGATTCGGCCATTACCTTAAATATAACATCAGAATCGAGTTCTTTAAGGTCTTTCAGAACATCCCAAACAATAAGTTGATTTCTACCACCAGCTACCCCAGAGCCAACATTACCAAGCACACTTTTTAGTGGAATAAAGTTTTTTCCACCATCAGTTGAGTAGTATGGCGCAACGTTAAATGTTTGACCTATTCCCTCGCCAGAAATAGCATATTCCAAATTAATCTTCTCGCCTAACTGTTTTGTAGTAAGCTTATTGACCTGCTGGGAATAACCACTAGTGCTATAAATTAGCATTGTTGCTATAGTTAAACCCAGTAAACGTGTTAATGTTTTCATTTTTTAGGGTATTAAATAGATTCTACAATTTACAATATTTTATGTTTTAATCAACAATAATTCGCAACTACTTGATTAGCCGAACCAGCTCCTCAACTTGAATATCTAACTTAAATGTATCGCTATCAAAATTAATGCCGTTTATATTTAACCTAGCGGTAAACGATGCTATCTCTCGTGTTAATGATGTTGACTCGGAAGTGTACTGCTCTCCAAGATTTTTAAGTTTAATGCTGCTATTTTGGCTATTCAAGGTTAGATAATTCAAAAACTGGCGTGAGAAAATACTCCAAAGCCCATTATAACTTGTAAACGCCCTACGAGGAGAATTCCAATAAGGTGAAGCATAGGAATAAACATATACTGGGTAATCATTTTCAGCCTGAGCGTACAGAGAATAAGACAAGAAACGCTCACCCTTCTCCCTGTATAGGTAATGGGCTTTCTGCTGTGTATTGCCAGTAGGACGTTCAATGCTCATCATTTCATACTCAGCCTGCTCCTCAAATGCACCATCTACACTAGCCTCAACAAAGAAAGATGTAGAAATAGCAGTAAGGTTAATTGAATCGGTATTCGATGCATTACTTGGGTTATATGTAAGTAGAACAATATACTCATTGTACCGGGTAAAGTGAGTATCCACTACCGCAAACATTTCGTTGTTAATTAATGCCGAGGCCGATAACTTGAAGTAGGTATCGAATCGCTGTCGTAAGTTTGTATAACGGCCGGCTTCTGCCGCCGATGTATAGATATCCCTAAAATACTGAACTTTTGAATTAGAAAAAAGCAATGCGTTTGTTTTAGCTCTTAATAAGGCCAACTCCTTTGCTTTTTCCAATTCCATGTCAGGGTCGGAAATACCAATAGCATAAACCAATCCATTATTGGCTGGTAAATTAAAAAACCATTTGGGCAACGTATCGGGGTAGTAACTAAGAATTTGAACGTTCTTGAACTTTCCACTCTTAACTGCTTCAATCCTATCTGCAGTTTCCTTTTCGAAAACCTTATTGAAGTCCTGATTGGATTGTGAGAACAAACAACCATTGGTAAGCAAAATAACGGTTGATATGATTAATTTACACTTAAACCCTCTTAAATCCATATATACTATGTTTTTGTCATAAAGGTAGCAAATAAACACCGTTGAGTAAATTTCTTTTTCATTAATTTTTATGTACTTCTATTTTGTGTTTACGCATTGATTTTGAATGATGATACTTAAACTTTTGGAATGAAAAAAAGTAATACAGTTAATAAC
>CAZTVB010000447.1:0-2849 GCA_964616315.1 uncultured Rikenellaceae bacterium | reverse complement strand
GTAGTTTAATCAAATAGATATGAGAGTAATTGAATCATCGGAATTGATACTAAACCCAGATGGTAGTATCTTCCATTTACACTTAAAACCCGAACAACTTGCCGATACAGTAATATTAGTTGGCGACCCTGGTAGAGTTGAAACAGTTTCTGCATACTTCGACAAAATTGAGCATACAGTATCGAACCGCGAATTCAAAACATGCACTGGATACTATAAGGGCAAAAGAATCAGCGCTGTATCCACCGGTATAGGTACCGACAATATCGATATTGTTGTTAATGAACTTGATGCTTTAGTAAACATTGACCTAAATACCAGAACGGTTAAAGATACCCATAAGAAGTTAACTCTAGTTAGACTTGGAACATCAGGAGCGCTCCAACCTGAGATTGATCTGGGAAGTTACGTAATGACTGAGGTTAGCATTGGTTTCGACGGCTTGCTTAACTTTTATGCAAACAGGAATGAGGTTAGCGAGTTGGAAATGGAACAAGCGTTCCTTAAACATACCAACTGGAATCCTCTTTGTGCTAAACCTTACTTTAACTACTCTTCATCGAAATTAGTTGAACTATTTGCCGATTTCACAATCAGAGGAATAACCATTTCGGCTCCAGGATTCTACGGTCCACAAGGAAGAGTACTTCGTCTTCCATTATCCGACCCAAAATTGAACGACAAAATTGTTGATTTTGAGTACAAGGGACGTAAAATTACCAATTTTGAAATGGAAAGTTCGGCAATTAATGGTCTTTCTCGATTACTTGGACATGATTCTTTAACAATTTGCGCTATTATTGCGAACCGAGTTATAAAAGATGCTACAAAGGATTATCGCCCTGCAATTAGCCGATTAATCCAACAAACACTTGACAAACTTGCAACAATATAATTAATTAGTAAGTTGATAAATAACGATTTAAACTCGCTCATTGCCCTGCTTGACGATCCAGACTCCGAAGTTTTCAAAGTTATTTCGGAAAAAATCGTTACGCAGGGCATTGGTGTTGTGCCCCAACTTGAAAAGGCTTGGGAATTTTCACAAAATGAGATAGTTCAGAATCGGTTAGAAAACCTTATTCAAACCATCCAGTATAACAGCACGGAGGAATCCCTTTCAGCTTGGGTTAATTCCGAAACCAAGAATCTGCTGGAAGGCGCATACCTGATTGCCCGTTTCCAATATCCAGAACTTACCCTAACTTCAATTGAAAAGGAGATTGAGAAATTAAGGAAAGATGCTTGGCTTGAAATCAACGACAACCTTACTGCTCTCGAAAAGGTAAAAATTATCAACCACATCCTTTTCGATATAAATGGTTACGGTCCTAACGTAACAAACTTCTTCGCCCCGAGTAATCAATACATCAACTCTTTACTTGAAACAAAAAAGGGAGGTCCAATTCTTCTGTCAATTTTTTATGCGGTAATTGCTCAAAAACTAGGTCTACCCATTCACTGCGTTAATCTTCCTAAAAACTTTGTACTAGCATACAAGGATAGATTTCATTCCGTTTCGGAATTGAGCGATGAAAAAGACAGCATACTATTCTATATCAATCCTTTCAATAAAGGCTCTGTATTTGGCCGAAAAGAAATTGATGTTTTTTTGCAACAACAAAAAATACAATCTAAACCAGAATACTATCTTCCATGCTCCAACGAGACTGCTATTGCGCAACTACTGTTTAATCTTGTTTATGCCTACGAAAAACAGGCAAATTTCAAGAAAGCGGAGGATCTTAAGAGGCTTTTAAAAATAGTGGAAGGATAAGTTAATCGTTCCCAAAATCAATTTTAAACTGCATCATTCGAACAGAATGCTTCTTCATTTCTTGGTTTACTATATTTTCAACATCAGATTTGCATCGGCCACAACCAGTTGTTGCCAAAGTAATTGTTCTAACTTCTGAAAAACTATTTGCCCCCTTCTTTCGAATTGAGGCAATAATTTCAGCCTTTGAGACACACTTACAATTACATACAAACTTAGCGCTTTGCAACATCGGTTCGAAATTTTACAAGCAAATATACCAATCAAAATAAGTTTGTGTGATTTATTTTTTCAGAATAGATTTGTTAAATTTTAATGTCAAAAAAATCTTAACTAAACAAAACAAATAGTATTCTATGAAAACAACAAGAATTTCTATCTTATTAATGCTTATTTTAATAATTAGCTGTGAGAAAAATGAGTCAGAAAAAACATCAATTAGCCCTATTACTCCAGGAGAAACAACTCTTCATGTTATAAAAAGTTATCAATTGTACAATTCAACCGCTGGCAAAGGAGTTAAATTCGATATGAATTATGTTGGGGTTATATCTGATGGCAATATTTATACTCAATTTAAACACGAAGTCTATACAGGTGGAAATGCGTTTACAGTAATTTGGGATGGTGAAATACACCAACATAATGATTCATCATACTATTATTTTGCAATACACAATGAGGTTGCAGGCTCTCCAACAGGTATAATTAGAGCCGACTCAACCTTACTTTCAACAAACATCCTTTCCTTGGGAATCACTGAAGAACAGATTAAGGCTCCAAAAACAGGTGTAAAAATCACAAACACTTCAAATAGCGATTTTTCTTGCACCTTACCATTGAACAATGGATCTGGCAGTTGGGGCGAAGTTATTACTGGTCTTTAAATCGATATCAAAAAATGCAACTTGAACTTACTTTATAATACACACTAACTCCTTAAACCATTGCAATTCGTTAAGGTATAATGATTAATACTTAGGAAATATTTTGTAATTCAAGATAAAAAATCTACCTTTGCACGCTAATTTTTAACTAAATAATTATACTATGTTAAATCACTACGAAACCG
>CAZTVB010000446.1:0-2856 GCA_964616315.1 uncultured Rikenellaceae bacterium | reverse complement strand
TATTTATACCGATTGGTGCGGTTGGTGTAAAACAATGGACAAGAATACCTTTAGTAATCCTTACATCGCAAAATATCTCTCCGAGAATTTTTACCCTGTAAAGTTTAATGCCGAAGGAACAACCGAAATAACTTATAAAGGACAAGTTTACAAGAATAGGAATCAAGGACAACGTTCAACTCATGATTTTGCCGTTGCGCTTTTACAGGGTAAATTATCATACCCATCTGTTGCTTTTATGGATTCTACAAGCACGCCTATAACATTTCTTGCTGGTTATTTAGCCCCAGAGCAGTTTGAGCCGATTCTTGTTTTTATCAGCGAGGATAAATACAAAACGGAGAAATGGGATGTGTTTCAGTCGAAATTTGTTAGCAAACTGCACAAGTAGCAGTTAGTTTTTAATTAAAAGATGCTTTACAGGAAATTTTGCGATTGGACCATACTGGTAAATTAACAATCGCTTACTGGCCAATTCTGTTTTTCCGTCGGAAATCTTCACCAATGCATTGATTGGGATTCTGTAGTAAATCTGGTCGAATTTATTTTTATCAGAGTTCAATGCCATTGAATTGAAGAAACTGCTGTATGATTCCGGTATAGCTTCTGGCTCAATTTCTATGAGTATAGGGTTACCCGATAAATCGTTGGAGGTAACAATGCCTCTGGATGTTGAGTAACGAAAAACAATGCTCGATTCGCCTTCGGGTTTTGATGGTGTGTACAGAATGGTTTTAGATAAGGTTTCGGTGTGCGATTTGCCAATGAACAACGAAAGGTACTCGTTTTCTAACCTATTAATCTCCGAGAATATTAGTTTCAAAGCCTCTCCGTCAAAAGGATTATCAACATCTATAGTCATAAACTCCATACGCTTTTTGCGTAACGAAAAAATAAAGTCCGATGCTTCCTTGGCTTTCTCCTCATCATTTCGTTCAACAATCATACTCTTTTGAACAGGAACACGAACAAAACTGCTATCGCGCTGTACTTTGGAGTAAAAGGTGCTTTTTTCCTCAGCAATAAATGGATTTACGGATAAATCTTTGAAATTTACACCGTTTGATATTTCCTTGGGTAAGTTGGTTTTTGTTGTAGAGAATGTTCTGAAATCGCTAACAGGAATTACTATTCCTGAATTAACTACCTGGAAAAAATCGTATGCTGACTTTTTGTCTAAAAACGCAGAGTAAAGTGAGGTTGGGTCCGATTCAAATTTTTCGTCAAAACTAATTGAAACAATACTATACTCCTCCTTTTCTTTTACAGCGGCATTTGAGATACCTAAATATTTCTGAGCATAAGCGGCATAGGGACCAGGAATAGTGAGTGTTCTGGCAACGTCAACCTTAATACTTATCACAGTACGGGGTAAGCTGTAAACAATACCATTAGAAACGTAGGTGGAGTTCTGTAAAGGTGATACTTGTATTGGTTTATTGCTACAAGAAATAAGCATTGCTGTAACAAGAGTTAATGTGAGATTTGATAGTTTCATGTCAGGTATATTTTTATTTATGCTCCATATTTTTAAAAGCTAAAGATAGTGATTCTACTATGTTTTGGGCGCTTAACGGTGTTTCACCAAAGTTAAATTTAGCTATATCGCCAGCTTGTCCGTGGATGTAAACTCCCAGTTTCGATGCATTCAATGGAGTGTATCCTTGAGCAAGAAGTCCTCCAATAACGCCAGTTAAAACATCGCCACTGCCCCCTGTTGCCATTCCTGCATTGCCGGTTGAGTTAAAGTAAACGCATCCCTCAGAATTAACAACTTGAGTGTATGCTCCTTTTAGCACAATTATCAATTTATAAGTTTTTGCAGCCTCAATGACCTTTTTTAGTCTTTCGGAGCCGCTGTCCGATTTACCAAATAACCTGTCGAATTCGCCTGGGTGAGGAGTTATGATGGTATTCTCCGGTAAGGTCAAAAGCAAATCCTTATTCTCTGAAATTATATTCAAAGCGTCAGCGTCGAGCACCAAAGGAACTTTCACATCAGAAATAATCATCTCTAATGCTTTTTTAGTCTGGACGTTTGTACCTAAGCCTGGGCCAATACAAATGGAACTATACTTGTCGATGTTTGAAATTGATGTAATGAAATTCTCATTTGTATCAACTGTACACATTGCCATTGGCGCTGATTGCTGTACGATGTCATATCCACATTTTGGAATATGAACCGTAACTAATCCAGCACCAGAGTTAACTGCTGCCTTTGTACATAGTACTGCGGCACCAATCATTCCGGAACTTCCTGCTACAACCAAACAATGGCCATAAGTTCCTTTGTGCGAGAAGATGGCTCGAGGTTTTAAAATTGGTGCCACATCCGTTATCTCCAGATAATAATTAAGTGTTGACTTCTCTTCAATAACCATTGGATGAAGCCCTATTGGTAGAACATGCCATTGTCCAACATACATTTCGTTTTCTGCAAAAAAGAAACTCAATTTTGGAAATTGAAGTGTTAGGCAAACATTTGCCTTTACCACCGTATTTGTATTTGGGTAAGGATTCTCGTTGCTAAATAAACCTGATGGAATATCTACAGATATAACATTTGCTCCAGATCGATTAATATATTGAACCAGTTTTGCACCAAAACTATCTATAGGGCGACTTAATCCAGAGCCGTATAGCGCATCGACAATAATATCGTTTTGGTTGATGAATGGTAAGTCTGAATCATTCGATATGCCTTTTGAATAAATGTTGGTTTTCTTCAACCTAGATAGGTTTATACTGAAATCAGCTGAGTATGACGCTGAGTTTAGGTAGTAAACCTCGGTATTATAGCCTGCAAAAAACATCATTCGAGCCAAGGCTAATCCATCGCCACCATTATTACCC
>CAZTVB010000445.1:0-2861 GCA_964616315.1 uncultured Rikenellaceae bacterium | reverse complement strand
GCGAAGTTGAATTGCTTAATGTAGTAGCCCGAAACAATAAAGGCGAGATGGTTATAATGATAAAAGGTGTTAATAATTTCCATTTACTAGATTTTACCGATACTCTACCAGGAAAACTTTATGGTGGTGGAATTATTGAGTATGTTGACGATAACTACTCCACTACAAATCCAGAGTTAATTGTGCTTGTTAAAAAACTTAAACTAAACATAGACCCAGTTATGGGGTCATTGGTGACCGACAATTCAATTAATTTGTTCTCCATTGCAAAATCGATGATGCTTAACTCCAACGAGAAGTTCTCGTTCTACTCGTTGCGGGATACCTACAAGATGGAACGTTACCTTATCAAAAGGTTAAGATACATTGAACAAATTCAGGTACAGGAAAAGTTGCTAGAGAATAATTTTAGTTTGAATTAGGCTTTATAACGAAGAGATGCTGAAACAAGTTCAGCATGACAAAAGACTAATTCTTGCTTGCAATTCCGTAGTAGAACAAATCGTTAAAGTGCAATTTATCGAACTTTGGCAAGGTTTTATCCATAAACCTATCAATAATATAGGGGAAACGAGCCCCTTTCCATGGACTGCAATTCGATATGAATACATAAGAGTAGCCATCGCTACGCGACACCGCTAATGCTGTTGTACCAGGTAGTGAACCCGAACGCCATAACTTACCATTCATCACCCAACGCCAACCTAGCGGTTGGAATTTTTTATCGGCAACAGCCATTGTGGCAACAGATTTTTTCGAAATAATATCGGGGAAACTATCATCGCCATCGATTGCCAGAATTAGTTTAGTTAAATTGATAGACGAAATTATCCAACCACCTGCAGCACCCAATGTTTTAACATCGTTACCACCCCGACTTTTAAGAACCTTATCTGTTGAACCATCAAAAGCCATAATCAACTCTGCCTCTGGCACTTCGTAGTAACGGGCTTCGTTGTCGTACCTTAAACTATCCCAATTCTGTGATAAATGCGCATCGTGGATGTTTAGAGGTTCAAAAATATTAACTTTAACGAACTCCTCATAACTTTCATTGGTAACCTTCTCTATAACCAATTGGAGAATGCCATAACCAAGATTGCTGTAAGAACTGTGGTTCCCAGGTGCAAAATGTAGTTTCTTTGACAGAGCAAAAACAACAATATCGTTCAACGAAATTGGAAGTTCTTTGTCCAACTCACTGGCAATTACCTCCTTTATAAACATATGGTCACCCCAACGCGATGTCCATCCTGCTGAGTGGTTAAGCAGATTATAAACGGTAATATCCTCTACCCTTTTATCTTTATACTTAAGGAATATTGTGTCGTTAAGAATTCCATTAGAGCCAAAAACTTTATCCTCTAATTTCAACTTGCCGTCTTCTACCAGTTTCATTATTGCAGTGGCAGTAATTAACTTGGAAACACTGGCAACGCGCATTGTATTGTAAGGCTGCATTGGTTGCTTATCCTCCTTATTGGCATAGCCAAATCCACGGGTATAAACCAATTTACCATTCTTTGCAATAGCAATACTGGCGCCTGTTAATCCCCACTTTGCAACAAACTGCTCAAACGATTTATTTACTAGCTCAAACTGAGTAGAATCGGTTAGATTATTGGTGATGACAGTTGTATTTAGATTAGGGTAAACATTTTCCTTCTTCGCTTTAATTTTAAAGGACGTCACTGACTTGTCGCGAAAAGCAACAAAACCCACCACCACAAAAACAATAATTACGGATATAGATAGTACCTTAATATGCTTGCTCATAATTCAACACAACCCAACAATTCGATGGCAAAACTAGAAACTTGTTGGCAAAAAACAAATTAGTTCGAAGAATAGTTGGAAGATGGAAGTAATTCGCACCTCGATAACTTAATAACACAAACTACTAATAACTCAAGAACAACTAAATCAACTCCCGAATCTTAGCCACAAACTTTTCAATATCGTCCTCTGTTGTATCCCAAGAGGTCATCCAACGCACTTCGGATTTATCCTCATCCCATATATAGAAGAAATACTCCTCCTGTAACTTTGGAATAATATGGCTTGGAACAATGGCAAATACAGCATTTGCCTCCACGGGTTGGGTTATTTGGATTGAACTGATTTGTCGTACCTTTTCCTCAAGAATTTTGGCCATTCTATTGGAATGACTTGCAGTTCCATGCCATTGGTTGTTATTAAGGTATGCAATGAATTGAGCTGAAACATAGCGCATTTTAGATGCTAACTGCAATCCCTGCTTGCGTGTATACATAAAATCGTGTGCCAATTGCTTGTTAAAGAATACAATGGCTTCGCCATACATCATTCCATTCTTTGTACCGCCAAAAGAAAGAACATCAACACCAGCATCGCGAGTGAATTCTCTGAAACCCATATTTAGTGATACTGCAGCATTGGCCAATCGAGCTCCATCCATATGGAGCAACATATTGTTGTCATGGGCAAAATCGGCCAAAACCCTAACTTCAGCGGGTTTATAAACTGTACCCAACTCAGAAACCTGCGAAATGGATATAACCTTTGGTTGTGCATGATGCTGAAAACCAAAACCGTGCATGTGTTTCTTAACCATATCAACAGTTAGTTTGCCATTGGGAGTGGAAACAGTTAGCAGTTTACAACTTGTAAAACGCTCAGGGGCTCCGCACTCATCAACGTTGATATGGGCAGTGTCTGCACAAATTATGGCATTATGACGTTGAGTTACTGACTGTAAACCCAACACATTAGCTGCTGAGCCAATAAAAACAAAGAAAACCTCAACATCATCACCAAAAATCGCCTTGAACTTGTCAACGGCTTGCTGAGTGTAAATATCATCGCCATAGGCAATTGTATGC
>CAZTVB010000444.1:0-2873 GCA_964616315.1 uncultured Rikenellaceae bacterium | reverse complement strand
CTGTAACCCTATCCATTTTATCGTTTGAGTATTTAGTGAGATATTCCTGTGCCAGTTTGGGATCCTTTTTGTAGAGACTCATGGCTTCATCCTCTATAGCCTTTTGCTTATTAAACATCTCGGCTTCGAATGGATCGCGAACAGCGCGAACATCATTCGCAATATCTTGGAAACGGAGATTTGCCAAATTATCGACAAAGTCAATTGCCCAGCGAGCCGATTTTTCATCGTACTTGTTCGGATCGTATATGTTGTATGTTTCCGCTACGGATTGGTTACCCGAGTATATTGGTATATATGGACTAAAGTATGGATTATCGAGATAAACCCAATAAACTCCGCCAATTTCCTTTGGTAGCCAACCGCGAAGTTGCATCACCATTCCGTAATGTCCACGATGGCGGGCAACCGGACGGCGATAGGTTTGTTTAATCAGCTTACGCATTTCGCTGTTTGGGAATGGAGTTGCTAATGGACTTTTAACGTAGTTACCTTTCCCATCGGGCACAAGCCATTCGGGGTATGAGGTCATATCGTAGATAGTTCCTTCGAAAGTGGAGCGTTGAAAAGCAATTACATCCTGTACACCAATTTTCTTCTCTGGAACTGCCGAGAAAGGGTAAATTGATATTGGTTCTACATACTGGAAATATGGTTGTTTGCCTTTATATGGGTTGGATGGATCTAGCATTCTATCGGGCCACTCTTTAAGGTTGGGCATAAATGTATGGTAGAATAGCCAAAACCGACTTGTGGCAAATTCTTCAGGAATTGGAGCATACGCCTCTTGCCAAACAAAAGGTTTACCTGATTTTGGATTGTACCAACCACGGTCTATTGCCTCTTGCATATAGTTGGCAGATACCATAAAGTTTGCTTTATCCTTTGGATTGATTTCTTTAATAATGCTCCAGTTGGGAATCATTGTTGCATGGTCATCGCTTAAACGCTGAGCAGCCCAAATAGCACCTGGTTTTTTGCTTTCAGGAGTCCAGCCCGGACCAACACCAAAAACCTCAAAAACCCAAGCCTCTTCGGTATCGGCAATTACAAGAGCCTCAGAACCATCACCGCTCGATGGTAGAAAACCGTAAGTAGAGCATAAATCGCCAATGAATTGAACGGCTTCTCGTGCTTTTTTGTAACGTTGAAGGGCAAATATCATAGCCTGTTCAATTGTCATAATCTGCTTGCCATTTTCCATTGTACAGATTAGTTCTTTGCGCTGGTTTGTTGTGCTTTCGGCTATTCCGAGTTGATACTCGTTCATATGCGAATAGGCTGAATGGAAATAACCATAGGTTTGCTCAACCTGAGGAAGATAGCCAAGAATTTTACCATCGTCGTTAAGTGGTCTGTCAGCATCCTGAATGCCCCAGAATATTGGAGCCATATCACCCTTTTTGAAAGACTTTCCTGGCACAAAGAAAATCCGAGAATCGGGGCCAGTATCGGTATGTGAGATAATTACAGAACCATCGGCCGATGCATTTTTCCCAACCGCAATAACGGTGCAGGAGTATGAGCTAGGATTTGCAAGAAGAATCAATCCTAAAATTAATATTGTATTTTTTATTCGTTTCATATTTTAATAATTTACTGATTATATAATTTGATACTTGTAGGGATCTTCGAGTTGACCTCCTTTGTTGCTTTTTTTGGAAGATAAATCAACGTCCATCCACCTCTCCAGAACTGTATATATACTATCGCGCAGTTCTGTAGGGAAGTTTTTAATTCTAGAAGAATGACTACCTCCCGGATTAAACATAATAACAGCATTGGTCTTTTTGCCAGGATCAACTGCTGTGGCTGACCAAGCGTCGTTTTGGCCGTAGATATAAAGCATATTATTGCCATTCTCCTTTAACCAAGCATCCACATCACGCATTGTTTCAGAGTTAAACGTTGCTTTATAACCTTTTGGCATAGTGAAGTCGAACGTAATATTGACAGTATCCTTTAGGTATTTCTTGAAAGGTTCAATCTCGTAACCGTACATACCAATTTCGGTCATTGCTTGAAAGAAGAATGGACGGATAGATTCAATTGATTTTTCCTCAAAGAATGTAAATGGATTAATAGCTTTGAGATGTTTAAAAAGATCCTCGGCAGCTGCATTCTTTGAAGGGATAATATCGCAAGGTGTTCCCCACTGCCAGAATGCAAAAGAATACTCAAGAACGCTTAAATCGTAGGCTCTGTCGAGTCCCATTATAAACTCCCAACCTTTTTCGGTGGCTAGTTTTTGGAACATTGGGAAAATTTCCTTTTTCTTCTCGAATAGCTGGATTTGATAATCATGTATTTTTTTTCGACAATCATCGGTGCCTACTTTACTTAGAAACTCATAAACCCTAGGTTCTTCGGACGAAAAGTTAAGAGGGGCCACATAGGGAACACTAACATCAACATCTTTAGGGTAGAATCGGCGATGGTAAATTGTGGCTTGTCCACTTTTGCTTATACCTGTTGATGCCCACTTTCCAGTGTAAAAAGGTTTAAAGGCTTCAATAATTTTATGCTGATCGGCTGCAGCTTGTCTAACATTCAGAAAACTCCACGGAATAGAGTCTTTCGGTCTACTCTGATCAAAGAATCGATGTTCGATGGTTAACTGATTGGCATCGAGAATTCTTGTTAGTTCATTCGGTTTTGATGTGTACATTGTATAACCATCGATAACAACCACCATTGGGCGATTGAAATCCTTGTGTGAATAGTATGCTTTGAGAGGAAATGTTGGGCTGTTCGGATTTTTGTGATCCAAAGGCATTCTAAACCAAACCACGTATGTCGATTTAAAAAGAGGATCGTTTGAAATGGTTTTGAAACTATCAACTATTGCTATTTGCTTGAGCAAATCTTCGGGT
>CAZTVB010000443.1:0-2875 GCA_964616315.1 uncultured Rikenellaceae bacterium | reverse complement strand
CAGCAACATCGTCCTTTCTTAGTTCATCAATAATGAAAGGGAAACGAGGGACAAAAATCATCGGATTCTTAACCAATTTATTTACCTTATCCTTAGCAACAAAAATTCTAACAGTATCAAGCCCTCTTAAGACTACAACCTCCCTATTTTCATTGAGCGTGATATCATGGACTACATGAAGAAAATTTTCAACCTCGTGACCGCTTACTGTTAAAATTTTATCGCCATTCTTAAAGCCAAGCTCCAAAGCAAGCGAATCGCAGGCCACACCGTATTTAACGTTTCGGGTTGCCAAGTACTCATCGCCCCATGTAAAGAGGATTGCGCTATAAATTAGTAATGCCAGAACAAAATTAACCAGAACTCCGCCTATCATTATAAATAATCGTTGCCATGCTGGTTTTGAGCGGAACTCGTAAGGCTGAGGTGGTTGTTGCATCTGTTCCTTATCCATGGACTCGTCTATCATTCCCGATATCTTAACATACCCACCTAGAGGTAACCAGCCTACACCATACTCCGTTTCGCCGCGTTTTACCTTGAAAAGCGAAAACCAAGGGTTAAAGAATAGGTAAAATTTCTCCACTCTCGCACCAAAAAGCTTAGCGAATAAAAAATGTCCCATCTCGTGAAGTATCACGAGGATTGATAAACTCAACAGGAACTGTCCGGCTTTTACTAAAATCTCCATTTTTACTTTTTATGTGATATTATTTCAACTGTTTTTATTCTGGCCTCGCTGTCGGATTGGGCATAATCCTCAATACTTGGATTCTGCACGTACGAAATTTTGCCCATTGTTTGGGCAATGATATCCGACATCTCTATAAAACTTATATCGTTCCTCAGGAACGACTCCACCACAATTTCGTTAGCGGCATTCAGAATACATGGCATATTACCTCCCTTTACCATTGCCTCGTGGGCTAATGCCAGATTTGGAAATCGTTCCGTATCGGGTTTTTCGAATGTTAGCTGGGGATAATCGGTAAAGTTCAACCTTGGAAAATCCGATTTTGCCCTATATGGATAGGTTAATGCATACTGAATAGGAACACGCATATCGGGCAAGCCCATTTGTGCCTTAATTGAACCATCCTCGAACTGTACCATTGAGTGAATAATGGATTGTGGGTGAATAACCACCTCAATTTGCTCGGGCTTTAACCCAAACAGCCACTTTGCCTCAATAACCTCAAGGCCTTTATTCATGAGCGATGCGGAATCAATAGTAATCTTGTTACCCATGCACCAATTCGGGTGGTTCAGCGCTTGGGCAGAGGTTACACTTTGCAATTGCTCTTTTGTGAATTGTCTAAAAGGTCCGCCTGATGCGGTTAGTATAATTTTTTCGATTGGGCTATGCTCTCCTGTTAAGCATTGAAAAATTGCGGAATGCTCCGAATCGACAGGGAGTATTGGCACCCGATTCTTCAATGCTAATTTGGTAATTAGCTCGCCTGCAACAACCAGCGTTTCCTTGTTTGCCAAGGCAATTGCCTTGCCGGATTTAATTGCAGCAATCGTAGGTTCTAATCCCGCAAAGCCAACCAGCGCTGTTAGCACAACATCAATGTTTGCCGATTTAACGGAATCGATAATGGATTCCTTGCCTGTAAAAACTTTTACATCGGTATGTGCTAGTGCCTCTTTTACCGCATTGAAATTCTTTTTATTACCAATAACAACAGCATTAGGCTGAACCCTAAGTGCCTGCTGCACCAGTAATTCCCAGTTGTTTTGGGCAGTAAGTAGCTCAACCTGAAAAAGAGCTGGATTAGCCTCAACAACTTGTAGTGTTTGAGTTCCAATTGAGCCTGTTGATCCAAGGATTGCAATGCTCCTCATACGGCTTGCTAAAAATTAATAAACTTTGCAGGGTCAACGGAGTGTCCATTCTGCCATAGTTCAAAATGAAGATGCGGACCAGTAGTTAACTCACCTGAATTACCAATTATTGCAATGGCTTCGCCAGCATCAACCCTATCGCCTTGGCGTTTGAGCAGTTTGCTATTGTGCTTGTAAACCGATATGAAATTATTATCGTGCTGTATACTAAGCGTGTAACCTGTTTCAAGAGTCCAATTCGATAAAATAATTGTTCCTTTTGCAATTGATAAAACAACCTCATTTGGGGCAGCCACCAAATCTATCCCATAATGATAAACCATGGGGTTATAGCCATTTGTCACAACACCCTTAACTGGTGGTATAAAGTATATTGTTTTTTGCTTGCTATTTTCGGAATAATTGAAAGACAGGTTATACATCTCATCGGCCTCAATTTGCATACGGAGCAATGAGTCTTCCTCGGATTTTGAGAACTCAATTGACTTGTATCGCTTAGAAGTATCGGGCTTACTCTCAACGCTATGAGGCTCACCTCCGTTAAGAATAACGTTGATGTTGGAGTAATAGTCTCGCCATTGATTCAAGACCCTCTCAAGAGAGTCCACCTTTAGGGCATTCTGAACGTACCCTTTTCGGGTTTTACCATCGGGGTATCCAGGTATAAACTCTCTAATTGGAGTAAATGCAATTAACACCGTAACTGAGATTACTAAAGCAATTGCAAAGCCTCCAAAGAAAATAATTACATTCATTCTGGAAAGGCGAAGTTGCCATACCTCCTCAAAGGTTTGGTCGTTATATATGGTTAGCCTATACTTATCCCATAAATTACGGAATATTTTAACCCTTTTCTTTTTCTCGCTCACGGGGATACATTTTTTGAATCACCACAAATATAGTTGAATTCTAAAAACGTTCTTTAAAAGATTGGTTTTTGATTTTATTTTATCCCCTTTAAAAAATTAATTAACTGATTATCTTGACAAAATGGTTTTACTTTAAATTTTTTTCTGCAAAAACGCCT
>CAZTVB010000442.1:0-2883 GCA_964616315.1 uncultured Rikenellaceae bacterium | reverse complement strand
AATTAGTTGTTCGTTACTTGGAAGTTTTGCAATGGAGATAAGTAACTCTTTGAAGTTTTTCTTGTTAAACTTTTTGAAATTTCCTCCGCTAAGTTGATCGGCATAGCCATCGGAGAAAACATAAAGCATATCACCTTCTACTAATTGTATTGAGTTGCCTTCAAATGGTGTCTCTTTTGGGTGGACACCAATTGGCATATGGTTGTAGGGGAGCGCAATTAGTTCATTTTCCCTAACAATGTAGGCGGGATTGTTAGCTCCAGCAAAGTTTAGAGTTCTGTTTTTCTTATTAAACTGAACAAGCGCCATATCCATACCATCTTTAGCTTCGTCGGTTTTTCCAGTTTGGTGCAAAGCAAGTTTTACCTCGTTTCGAAGCGCGTTAAGCAGTTCTTCGGGTTTGCAGCACTGGTAGTTAGCAGCGATTTTATTCAAAAGCGATATTCCTAGAACACTCATAAACGCTCCTGGAACACCGTGTCCTGTACAATCTGCTACAGCCAGAATTACTTCATCATCTTTACTCATAACCCAGTAAAAATCGCCGCTTACTATGCCCATGGGTTTATTGTAAACAAAACTATCACCTAATAGGTCGTAGAGTTCATCGTTGGATGGGAAGATGGCATCCTGAATTCTACTTGCGTAATGTATACTAGCAGTAATATCCTTGTTTTGCTTTGATATCTGGACATTTTGTTCGACCATTAGCTCATGCTGGCTCTCAATTTCTTCTTTCTGTTGAAGGATTGTTGCCGTTCGTTTCTGAACCTCGAGTTCAAGTTTTTCCTTATCCCTTTCGAGCTTTGCAATTCGTTGTTTGAATAGAGTATATACTGCCAATGCAATAAACACTATGCAAGAGGTTATAAACCACCAGGTTTTGTAAAAAGGTGGACGTATAGTGAACTTATAGGATGCATTGGGGCTACCAGTCCAAAATCCAGGTTTATGCGATACTTCAACAACAAAATTGTATTCCCCAGGGGGTAGGTTTGAGTATGTTACATTTCGGGTTTGCGAAGGTCTGCTCCAGTCGAAATCGTAATTCTCGAGTTTATGTCGGTATGTTATATTTTCGGGTGATTGAAGCCATAAACCAGCAAACTCAAAGGTGAAATGGTTTTGTCGGAATTTAAATTTGGCTTTATCTTTTTGAATAGGCTGAAAGAAAAGAAGCACACTTTCGAGATTTACTTTTGGAAATAGCGTGTTCGATGCAGTTATTGATGGGTCGTAAGATAGAATACCATTTTTTGTTGACACCCAAATTATTCCAGAATTATCCTTGAATATTCCGTTCAAATTAGGTTCGAGCATTGCTACTCCTTTATCCTCGGCAAATGTTATAAAACCATTTTCGTTGGGCGAGAATACTTGTATTGCTTCATTGCCTATTAGCACAACGTTGTCATAATCATCAACACATATACTGCGACCACTTGAAACCTTTAGGTACTGTGAGTTTATTGTATTTACAATGTCTTTATTGATATACGAAAGACCTTTTTCAGCACTGGTAAACCATATCTTTCCGCTTTTATCCTCCGCAAAGCCATATACAGTCCTAATTTCGAGTGAATCAGGAATAATATTTTTTTGGAGTTTGTTGTTGCGGAGGCGAGCAATTCCTCCCCCGTCCATTGCAAACCAAGTATTATTATCAGAATCAATATAAATAGAGTAGATGTAGCTACTAGGAAGGCCTTTTTCAACAGATATTGTTTCGAAAGTTTTATTTCCAATATTGTAATTGCAGGCACCTCCTCCTAATGTTGAAAACCAAATTAGATTGTTTTTACCGGTGATATGTATTACGTTGTTATCTGGTAGTCCATTTGTAATGTCGAAATGATTGAACGATAGGTTTTTGGGATTAATTCTGTATGCTCCAAATCCGTAAGTACCCGCCCAAATGAAGCCTGAGCTATCCTCGAAAAGTGATATAAATGAGGTTGATGCTTCCTTTTTTTCAGGTTTAAAGTATTTGAGCACAAAGTCTCCAGTTTTATTCTTTTCTACCCTAATAAGCCCCTTTTCTGTTGCTAGCCAGTAGTTTCCATTTTTGTCGTGAATAAAAGAGTAAGTGTTTCCAAAGTCAATCCCATCTCTTTTGTCGAGGAACTCAAATGGACTTGCCGACGATTTAACTATGCAGGTTTCCTCTCCAAGCCATATGTTGCTTTCCCTATCGGTGAATATGCAATGAGTTTGGTTCGATTTTAAACCATGTTTTATGCTATACTGCTTAAATTGAGGGATATTGTTGTTGAGCAGAACCTTGACTAGTCCATTTGTTTTTGTACTAACCCAACACTCATTGCTGCTTTTTAAAGTGAAGTTATTTATTTGGCCAAAGTCCCAAGGAATATATAGTTTAAACACATCTTTGGTTATATCGAAGAGGGCTATGCCTCCTTCGTCCATGCCTATCCATAATTGGTTATCGTCAACCACGAGATGCTTAACAATGTTATCGGGCAGGCCATTCTTCATTGTTATGCTTTTGGTAACTTTTTTTGTTAGTGTGTCGATTATTGCAATTCCATAATCGGTGCCTATATATATTCTGCCATTCTTACATTGAGTAATTGTGTATGTATAGTTATCGTTAAGGTTATCGTCGGTGCTAACATTGTAAACCCTTTTTCTATTCTTCCCGGTATAGTAATATATTCCTTCCCCTAGAGTCCCAAACCATAGGGTATTGTTAATGTCGAAGTAAATAAAAGTAATTTCTGTAGAGGGTAGTCCTTCTTCAGGCGAAAAATCGGAGAAATGTCCATTTTGAAGGATCTCAATTTTGCCATTCTTGTGTCCAATCCATATTCTTTGTTCTGTATCCTCGGCAATTGCAGTAACAGTAGAATGGTCAATGCTATC
>CAZTVB010000441.1:0-2883 GCA_964616315.1 uncultured Rikenellaceae bacterium | reverse complement strand
TGGTTTTGGTTTTTGGGTTGATTTATGAGGTTAAGTTAGTTTATTTTGTTGATTAAGTTTAGTTTCGTCGAATGATTTTTGGTTAATTTGGTGTAGTTTTCTGTTGTATATCTTTGATGAACAATTTTATGGATAAAATAGAGTTCACAGCAGTAATTGAGCAAAATAAGGGAATTGATGCAGCATATGTGAAATTCCCTTTCGATACCGAGCAGCTATTTGGCACAAAAGGTCAGGTAAAGGTTGTAGCAACCTTCGATGGGGTTGCTGAGTATCGAGGTAGTTTGGCCAATATGGGGCAAGGATGCCATGTGCTAGGGTTAACTAAAGTTATTCGGAAGAAAATAAACAAAACTTTTGGCGATACTGTAAACGTAGAACTCGCCAAGGATTTACAGGAGCGGACAGTTTCAATTCCTCACGATGCACAGGTGCTGCTCGATGCCAATAAGGATGCTAAGGATTTTTTCGAAACCCTATCGTACACCAACCGTAAGGAGTATATTGTTTGGATTGAGTCTGCAAAAAAGGAGGAGACCAGAGCCAAAAGGCTTGCCGAATTTATAACCAAGTTAAAGGATCGGAAAAAAGTAACCGATAGGTAGTTTGTGTGAACTTTTTCAGGGAAAAAAGATTAGCCTTTACTCGAGGTTCTTTTTGCAGTATCAATCACCTTTGAGTATCCTGCGCGCATCAATGGGGTTTTGTTAAACAAACTGTTAAACTCATCTTCAGACATGTTCAATAGTTGTTCGCTTGTTAACTCATTCAAAAATTTGCTTTGGAGTTGATTGTGATTTTTGATTTCCGCTTTTTTGTTCCATGGGCAAACCTCCTGGCATGTATCGCAGCCAAAGCACCAGCCGTTAAGCATTGGGTACTCTTGTTCGGTTAACGGCGATTCTTTTTCAATGTTGAGGTAGGAAATGCACTTGTTAGAGTCGATAGTTTGAGGTGCAACAATGGCACCAGTTGGGCATGAATCGATACATTTTGTACAGTTCCCGCATCGGTTTGGAATGGTTACGTTTGAGGGCTCAACTTCCACATCCAAAATCAACTCTCCAATAAAAACGTAGGAGCCTAAGTGTGAATTAATAAGATTCGAGTTTTTTCCTATCCACCCTAATCCTGCTTTTACTGCCCAAGCACGTTCCAGAACTGGTGCGGAATCCACAAATGCTCGCCCATTCACTATGCCAAACTCATCCCGAATTTTACTCATCAGTTCAAAAAGCATATTTTTCATTACTCCGTGGTAATCGGGGCCAAGTGCGTATCGCGAAATTTTAGGAGGGCTTGTATGAATGGCAATTTCTTCGCGTTTGTAGCTGAGCAGAACGCTAATAACCGTTTTTGCATTGGGTACAATTAGCGTAGGGTTCATCCGCATTTCAAAGTTTCGTGCCATATAATCCATTTCGGCATGAAATCCTTTGGAAATCCAATTCCCAAAATGCACTTTCTCATCAACCAAATCAATAGCAGCGCTAACTCCACACGAATCAAAACCAACTTCAGCGGCAAGTTCTACTATTCGTTGGTTTGGAATCATTTTGGCTTTAAGTTAGTTAGAGAATAGGTTATTGAGTTATTAGGTTATTGAGTTGATTGGGGAGTTGTTGGTTATTTATTTCGACTTATATGTTATTTCTTACATTCTACATTAACATCCTAGTTCCCAATTTTCTTTCCAGTTATCGTATCCCAAACTCCTTTTATAAACCCAAGTCCATAGCCGTAAAGCTGTATAAGGCTAATAACCATGGCCAGTTTGCCAACAAGCAGGCTGCGTTTGCGGATTATTGCATCTATATTAACAATCAGCATAAAGAAGAACAATGGTAAAATGAACATCCACGAAAAGAATACCGATAGTACAATTAGTCCAACTGTTCCCAGCGTAAATGCAAGGGGTAGGAGATGTACTAATTTTAAAGTTCCCTTATTTCTGCGCGATAGAGTTACCCGGGCATATCCAAAATTATAAACCTGACGGAAAAACTGCTTTATGCTTGTCCTGCGTTTATGGTAAACATAGGCTTCGCTAATCAATCCAATTTTAAAGCCTTCCTTGTATATATTGATACTTAATTCAATATCCTCGCCTGCAGCCTTGCTCGCAGCGTAACGTACCGAGGGAAAACCTCCGGTTTTTTGAAATACCTCCTTTGAGATTCCCATGTTGAAACTACGAGGATAGTACTTGTCCAGTTGCTTTTTTCCACCACGAATTCCTCCGGTTGTGAAAAATGAGGTCATTGAGTAATCAACTGCCTGCTGCAGGTTGGTAAACGACTTATCAGCACGATCGGGGCCACCAAAGGTGTCTACATACTTTTCGCTTAACGATTTGCGAACGGTGGCAATGTATTCGCTAGGAATAATACAGTCGGAGTCAAGTATAATAAAGTAATTGCCGCTGGCACGCTCCATTCCAAAGTTTCGCGATTGACCTGGGCCAGTATTGGGTTTAAAGAAGTACTTTATATCGAAAATTGGTTTGTATTTCTCAATTTGGCTGGTACAGGTAATGGTTGAGCCGTCCTCTACAATAACAATCTCAAAATCCTTATCGGTTTGTTTCGATAGACTATCCAGTAACTCCTCAATTTCGTTGGGCCGGTTATATACAGGAACAATTAACGAAAGTTTTAAATTCTCCATAAACAAAAGTATCAGTATAAAATCGCTTAAAATTAGTCACTTTTATTGCAATACAAAAATGGAGTGATTAGCTAGAATTACTCAAACCCCTAAAGTGTTTTAAACCCTTTAGGGGATAGCCTTTTAAAATCTAAGAGGAATTTTACCCAGAATAAAAAAAACAACTAAATTTGATTGAATTTTAAAACGTTTTGTATGCAGGAATTTCAAATTGAA
>CAZTVB010000440.1:0-2924 GCA_964616315.1 uncultured Rikenellaceae bacterium | reverse complement strand
ATATACGGCAATAAATAAGAAGAATCCTCTTACTTTTTCTTGTATTAGTAGAACAGATATGGCATCTTGAAAATGAAAACAAAAACCTATTGGAGTTTATGCATCAATTTTTGTTTGCTTTGAGAATGTGGATTGGGTTATTTTATACAATTGCGTAAATGGTGTTAACACACACTGTAAGCAATTCTCTAGAAGGATGTTTATTTATTACAAAAGTAATTAAGAATACATTCTACTTAATTTAAGCACTTTAAATGAACAGTAAATAGCAAAAAGCATAAACGAAATGCCAACCATATTTGAAACAAATGCATTGGAGGATACCCTTAACGCATTAAAATCGTTCCTGTACCCCATTACAAAACCAAGATAATTATTGGTAATATCGAATAACGGGCTAAATACAAGTATTATTAGAATTAGTCCCACAAGAAATTTATGGTTAGTTACTTTGCGTTTAATTAAATAATAACCAAAAGCAACAAAAAGCACATCGCGGATATAAGGCAATGCAACAATAATAAAATCCTCATACTCGCCCCTAAAATCGTAGTTTATGAATGCTGTACCAAAATCGCCCTCCCAGAAATGGGGCATTAACTGGTAGTTTGTGGCAACCTTGCCAAATATCCACATCCCAAATAGATGAGTTAACTCGTGCAGCAAACCGTAGGTTAAGAACCAAACCAGGTACAGCACTGGAATTAGGAAAATATAAGATTTTAAGCTCCAGTTACTCTGTTTATAGAACCAAATGAGCGGGAGTACAACTAGTAATGCGATTTCGATGGTGGTTATAAAATAATTCATTGGAGAAACTTATTCTTTATACCAATTAGGATCAATACGCATTAAATTCAAGTCCGTTCTGATAAACTTAACAAACCCATATATCTTATTAACTTCCTCTATTAGCCTATATTTTTCGAGGTTATTGTACTGATAAAAGCGATATGTGTCTTTTTGAGAAACCTCAACCGAAACTGTCATGCTTGAATTTGCATAATCAACACCATTGCCAGTTAATGATATGTAACTTGGAATTCTCTCAATTGTTGGCAAAGTAGTGATATCTGATTTCTGAAACGAGTCCATAAAAACCGCCCACCCTGATAATGGCTGACTTATAATTGAATCGTTATGGTAATTAACTACCTCATACTCCCTCGATGGATTATAGAATAATTCCATTTTGGTGTATCGGATTACGGGCAAACTGTCGGATTTAAATTTAAACTCAACCATCTCGCCCAGTTGGTATATCCCTTGAGGATACGAAAACCAAATACGAACCATAAGGCTATCATACCCTTCTTCTGGAACCGACAGGTTCAACTGCTCCTGTTTTTGCTTAGCAAATTTATAAAAGGCAAAAACTTTGTTGTTTGGATACCTTGGAATATCTTTTTTAATGCTGTTCTCAGGAATTTTGGGCGACTTTGATGGAATCCGTATAGGATAAATTGTATTTACGCAACTTGTTAAAATTGAGGCTAAAAAAAATACCAATAGCAATTTTGTTATAATATTTTTCATAGGTTTAGTTTTAAGATTTATTGCAAATTATAAGATTTTTCAATATTTATATTTATCGGTAACTGTACATCAAACTCGGTTTATGAAGGGATTTATCAAATGAGTTTTTTTGCACCATTAATTATTAATCCTCACTATATGATTCCAATTCAGGATTATCAAGTTTTTTGGCATTTAACGGAGTAACTACCTTCTTACCTGTAGACTTTTCCAATTCTAACCTTGCAGCCTTGGCAACTTTGCCACCTTTATGAGCAACCGTTTTATTTTCGTTGAATGATTTAGGTTGAGACTTTTTGGATATTTCAGTAGTTGATGCTTCGGCTAGCATATTAAGCACCAACTCAAGATTGGTCATATGGTCTCTTAGATTTTCCTTCTTTAAACTCTTGAAGTTCTTATACTGTTTTGTGGTAAAACCGCTCCACGCTTTTGTAATTTCATCGGTTAGTATTGCATACTCTTGTCCTTTCTTTACACCTCTATTCTCCCACTCATCGGTAAGTTCTTTTCGAATCTCAATACTTTTAAGCCTTTGGTTTATCCACTCCTTGCTATAGCCCTTTCTTAGGTATGTTTCCATTAACCTATCTATACCAATCTCTGGGTCTTCAATTTCATCCATTCGCTCTCGTCCAACTCTAGCCAACCACATTTTAAATGGTTCGGCTTTTGGCGATGGAATGCTCTGTATCAACCGGAATAGTTGTTCTGTGTCAGCAACATCAGTTAATCGCATTTTTCCATCGGCCGCAGTCATTTTCAAAGCGTGACAATTCGTCACGGTTTCATTACCCTCCTCTTTTAACCTTTGCTTTAATTTACGCCAGTAGGCCTGCGGGTCAATACTTTCTGAAAGAATACCTACTACATCAACAATAGAAAAGTACCATTTTTCATTGGTATCGTCCCAAACTGTACGAATTTGCCTATCGTTGAATAGTTTAATGGCAGTATCTTTAGTCATTACAATTCATTTTATAAAACAAAGTTATTAAAAAACAGGACACCCACTAGGAGTTTATTCGCCTAATAACGGAGCATAAAAAAGAGCCCAATACAACAAATGTAAAAAGAAAAAAAACCTCTCTTTCGATTAGACAAAGAGGATTGGGTGAGCTTGTGCATCAAACCTAACTTATATATTGAAATGCGTCCTAAGACGCACTCCAACAAGGTAAAGCAAAGTATAATATTTATTGACAACTTATTTGCAAATAACTAAAAGTAAAACGTACTAACTATTTGTCCATTCTTGCTAGACAGAAAAAGTTAATTCGTTAGCGAGGAAACTTATCAAAAGACATATCTTCCCTATCAGTTTCATGAAGTGTTTTTTTCATTAACCCCTGGTAAATTACAATTACAGCTAATACCAAGGTTATAAT
>CAZTVB010000439.1:0-2936 GCA_964616315.1 uncultured Rikenellaceae bacterium | reverse complement strand
GCATCATCGAACTACAACCGAAATTATATGGCTACCTATGCTTTACAGTGGGAGGCAATGCAAATTGCAAAGCAAAAGGGTTGCTTGGAGTACGATATGTTTGGCATTGCTCCGAATCCAAATCCCTCGCATCCGCTGCATGGTTTGTATAAATTTAAGATTGGTTTTGGTGGTAATATCTACCATAGCCTAGGGTGTTGGGATTATCCATTTATTGAGGAGAAGTACGATTCCTTCAGAAATTTAGAAATGGTAAGCCAAGGGTACCATATTGATTGATGTTTTTATATTTTTAAGCAAAACGTAAGAGTTCCTTTTGGGACAGAGGAAACAATTTTCAGCAATAGATTTACCACAAAAAACGAAGCAAATAAGTCTTAAATTTGTATTAAGATTGTGGTTACGGTTAATCTGGAGTCAACGCCTAGTGGGTGATGGGGACAAAAAGGGGCTGAACACAGCGCAACTATAATTCAACCAACAAGGAAACCCTGCTTAGGCAGGGTTTATGATTTTATCATTTATGCTTCTAGAAATCTTGAGTTAAAAGAAGTTTACTTGCCGATGCAAAATTTGGAGAATATATATCCAAGCACCTCATTATTAGTTATATCCCCAGTTATTTCGCCTAAATGGTAAATGGCTTGACGTATATCTATGGCTAGTAAATCGCCGGAGATATTTGCTTTAAGTCCAACCAATGCCTGATTTAGATTTTTCTGGGTGTTTATCAACGAATCGTAATGGCGGGCGTTGGTAACAACCACATCTTCATTCTCGGGTTGACCGTTTAGTCCAATCTCAATGAGTATTTGGGTTAGTAAATCGATATTATGACCACCTTTTGCTGATATTGAGATTGACTTACAACCAAACTGCTTGTTAATGGCAGAAACTAGGTCAATGGTATGCTGTGGGTTCGATTTATCCTCCTTATTAACAAGCACAATTAAGCTTTGCTCGTTGGTCAATTTTGGCTTAAACTCCGATATTGCAGTAAGGCAATCGGTCATACTTTCCTGAGCATCAAGAAGGTAAAGCACTACTTTTGCTTGCTCAATTTTGTTGAGTGCACGCTCAATACCAATAGATTCAATGGTGTCGGAAGTGTGGCGTAGCCCAGCTGTATCGATAAACCTAAAGTTGATACCGCCTAAATGAATTGTATCCTCAATGGAATCGCGGGTTGTACCTGCAATTTCCGATACAATGGCCTTTTCCTCGTTGAGCAAACGGTTCAGCAGTGTGGATTTCCCTACGTTGGGTTTACCCGCAATAGTAACCGGAATACCTGTTTTTATAGCGTTACCGTGACTGAACGAGTCAATTAGTCGGTTTATCTCTGCAAGAATTCCGTTTATTAGCTGTTCCAACTGAGTTCTATCGGCAAACTCAACATCCTCGTCGCTAAAGTCGAGTTCTAGTTCAATAAGCGCGGTAAACTTTACCAGTTGCTCGCGGAGCGCTTTGAGTTTATCGGAGAATCCACCACGCATTTGCTGCAAAGCAACTCGGCGTGCAGCCTCGCTCGACGATGCAATAAGGTCGGCAATGGCCTCGGCTTGCGATAGGTCAATTTTTCCGTTTAGGAAAGCGCGTAAGGTGAATTCGCCAGGTTTGGCAAGGCGAGCGCCATTTTTTATGAGTAATTCCAGAATCTGCTGCTGAATAACCACCGAGCCGTGGCACGATATCTCAATACTATCCTCGCCAGTGTAGGAGTGGGGCGCTTTAAAGATGCTCACAAGCACATCGTCCAAAACCCTACCGTTGTCTATAATCGAGCCGTAATGAATGGTATATGGTTTCTGAATAGTAAGTTTTTTACCTTTTTTCGATGATTGGAAAACGCTATCGGTAATGGCAATGGAATCCTTACCGCTAAGGCGGATAACCGCAATGGCGCCCATTCCTGCGGGTGTAGCAATGGCAACTATGGTAGAATCGTCGAGCATCAAAATCTGAATTTTATGCAAAGATAGTGTCTTTAGTTGATAGTTGGTAGTTGATGGTTGTTTGTGAAGATTTTATTGCATTTGTCATTTCGAGTGAAGCGAGAAATCTCTTGTCTGTTCGGTTCCTTTTGTTGATTTGCTAGCGCGCGATTTTATCGCGTGCTTCTTTATCATAAATCTTACATTAGCCTTAGTTTCCGCCTTCAACAAACTTTAACTCTTATCTTTTAACGATTCACGTTTAACTTCTCACGAAATCCCTATCTTTGCGGCTTAAATTTTTGAGGTAGATGATTTCAGTTGACGGATTAACAGTAGAGTTTGGCGGTACTACGCTTTTTAAGGATATCTCGTTTGCCATAAACGAGAAGGATAGGATTGCGCTGATGGGTAAGAATGGTGCAGGAAAGTCCACACTGCTTAAGATTTTGGCAGGGGAGAGGACGCCCTCCCGCGGAGTGGTTTCAGCCCCCAACGATGCTGTTATTGCCTATCTGCCTCAGCACCTGATGACCGATAATAAGATGTCGGTTTTTGAGGAGACATCGCAGGCTTTTGCTCATATTTTTGAGATGGAGGCCAAAATTGAGGCAATGAATGCCGAGTTGGCCAGCAGAACCGATTACGAGTCGCCTGAGTACTACAAGCTGATTGAGGATGTTACCACTTTGAGCGAAAAATTCTACTCTATTGAGGAGGTGAACTATCAGGCAGAGGTTGAGAAGATTCTATTGGGATTAGGCTTTGTTCGCGAGGATTTTAACCGCCCAACCAGCGATTTCAGCGGAGGTTGGCGTATGCGTATTGAGTTGGCCAAGATTCTTCTCAAGAAGCCCGATTTAATTCTACTCGATGAGCCCACAAACCATTTGGATATTGAATCGATTCAGTGGTTGGAGGATTTCTTAATTAATAGCGCCAAGGCCGTAATTGTGATATCGCACGACCGTGCTTTTGTTGATAATATTACCAACCGTACCA
>CAZTVB010000438.1:0-2940 GCA_964616315.1 uncultured Rikenellaceae bacterium | reverse complement strand
TTAACCAGTTCCGATTCGGGCTATATGAACTCTGTAAGTGGTTGCAACCACATAATGATGCAATTCGACAGGGAATTTGAAACTAAACTAGAACATTCTAAAACCAACCAATATGAACGAGTTTAGAAATATCGACGATATACTCGATTTTGCAATTGAACGGGAACAGGATGCTGTGAACTTCTACAACAAACTGGCCGCAAGTGCTAGAAATGCTGATATGAAAACTACTTTTGAGCAGTTTGCTCAGGAGGAAATGGGACATAAGGCAAAACTTTTGAAAATAAAAGTAGAAGGTATTAACGCCCTCAAAAACGAGAAGGTTCAAGACCTTAAAATTGCCGACTACATTGTTCGCGATGAAAATCGTGGCGAGTTAAACTACGAGCAGGCATTGGTTCTTGCAATGAAACGCGAGAAAGCAGCGTTTCGCCTATACCTAACACTCTCCGAAAGGGTTAAAGATACCGACTATAAAAACCTTTTCCTTTCGCTTGCACAGGAGGAATCGCGCCACAAGTTGCGATTTGAACTGGAGTACGATGAGTTTGTTTTAAGAGAGAACTAAAATAACATCACGAGTCTTACCCCCCTCAAATGTTTAAAACCCTTGAGGGGGTTACTTTTTCTAGAACCTCAATGCCTGTTCAAAATTTTTCTAAACCAAAAAAACATTATTCCATTCTAATATATACCTTTGCCTCGGATTCAGATTAAATGGTAAATGATTCGTATTGTTATTCGAATTCTTCTAGTCGCAGTATTTCTGTACATTACAGCATCGTGTGTTGAGCCTGGACACTATCAAAGTCGGGAGAGGTATGTTGTAGATACCAAGAGCCTATTTATCCGTAGTGCACCATCGCCTGTTTCGGAGATAATATCAAGCTATAAGCAAGGCGATACAATTATTGCGCTTGCATCGGATAAGTACTGGGTAATGGTTAAGCGAGGTAGCAAAACCGGATTTGTCTCTACCGATTACTTAAAAAAGATAGAACCACCCAAAACTCCAATAATTCTTGAAAAAGTTGAGGGAATAGCCAACTGGAAATCGTGGTACTTCTGGGTTATTGCTGTGGCAATTACCCTTTTATGGGTTTTTATTGATGAGATGACAATCAAATTCAAGGAAAAACTCAAAAACAAGCACGAGATTTCAGTTAAAGGGCTTCTTATCACACCAGTAGTTTTCTTTGTAAATGCAATTATGTGCGGTGTTCTTTACATCAACTGGAAGGACCAACTGCTTGAAAGTCTTCATAAAGGATTCTCACTTGTGCCCGAAAATCTTGATATTATTAGCTGGGTACTTTGGATACAATTGCTAATACTGCTAATCGGTATATCGCTCGATTTACTAGGCTCTATTTTCAAAAGCGGTGTTACTTGGGGTCTTCTGCTAACACTTATCGACTTACTTCTTGGAGTTTACATCTTTGCAGTATCGTTTTACCTAACCATATCGCTATACTACTTCGCAATTATCTTCCTATTGATATTCTTTGGAAGTCAGTACATATCTATGGTTTACCAGAATAGTAAGCGAACTAGACTTTATCAGCGACCTAAGTAGATTTTAGAAGACTAGTGATTGAAGTGACAAACAGCTTCTTATTTAAATCTTCTCTATCAACTATCAACAACCGAGCGTTTTTTGCGAGCTCATTGAAAATAAACAACTATCAACTATAATCAAACCCTTGGTATAAACCTCAACGAGTTTGCTTTGAACGATACCCAAACATCGGAGCCGTGCTGGAGTTCGAGTCGGTTTATGGATTCCCAGGTTACTAGCGCCATCACTTTAAAACCGGTATCTACCGTAACTTCATAGCCAAAACGCTGAGGAAAAATATCAACAACTTTTCCTTGGAAAACATTTAATGCACTTTGATTTGGACTAGTTTTTGAAATGCTCACCGCGCTCTCAGGAAAGCATACAAACCCCTCTCCACTTGGTTCATCGGTATAGCCACCAATTTTATGGCCAGTGCTCATTTGAATAATTCGGAGTTCGTGCTCGGTTGTTTCTACAATTTTTGCAGGGTAAAAGTTCCGCACTCCAGTAAACTTGGCAACAAACATCGATTTGGGATTCTGAAATATCTGCTCGGCTGTATCGCACTGCTCAATTATACCATTATTCACCACGGCCACTCTATTGGCAAGCGATATGGCCTCCTCGTAATCATGAGTAACGTGGATAATTGTTGTTCCCTCCCTATTAATTTGCCTTAAAACCGAGCGCAAACCAACCCTCAACTGAACGTCAAGCGAGGATAAAGGCTCATCGAGAAGTAGAATCTTTGGCTCAAGCGCCAACGTGCGGGCTAAAACCATACGTTGCACCTCTCCTCCCGATAATGTTTGCGGATTCCTATTTAGCAAATGGTTGATAGATAATTTCTCGGCCAGCTCAATTACTCTACGGTGCAAGTGTTTCCCTTTAACACCCTTCCTCCTCAATGGATATGCAATATTGTTGTAAACCGACATATGCGGAAATGCCGCATAATCCTGAAAAACCAAACCAACCTCTCTCCCACCTATAGGCTTTTGTGTAATATCAATATTTTCTAAATAGATATTTCCAGAATCGGGTCTGATTAAGCCAGCAATAACCTCAAGAATCATTGACTTTCCTGCTCCCGATGGACCTAGAAGCATAAAATAGTCGCCTTGTTTCACTGTAAACGATACGTTGTTCAGCGCAAACTCACCGTAAAATTTCGATAATCCTTCAACTCTAAGCATTGGGGTTACTTTTACGTGACAACAATCGAATTACTACAAATACTACTAAGCTAACTCCGATAAATAGCACAGCCGCGGGACGCGCATATTTCAAACCAAAAGCACCAAATCGTTCAAATATCAGCACTGGCGCAACCATTGGATGATACGCTACAATTACCACAGCGCCAAACTCGCTCATTC
>CAZTVB010000437.1:0-2941 GCA_964616315.1 uncultured Rikenellaceae bacterium | reverse complement strand
GCCTTCTTTGCTTGATCTTTTTATTCTTCGAGTCGGTTTTTGGCATTTGTTTAGGCTGTCTATTGTATAAATTAATTTACAAAGATAAAGCCCAGTACTGTCCTGGCGAGGTTTGTGACATTAAGCATAAGCATGATATCCAGAAAACATCGTGGATGCAGATTTTTATTGTGCTTGCAATGGTTGGTGTGGTTTTCCTAATTGGATTCTTCTTTCACGAGTTTTTCAGTATAAAACCCCACGATTTGTTTGGAAGCATTCAGCATTAACCATCAACTCATAAAAAAAAGCGTAACCTTCTGGCTACGTTTTTTTTTTGATTTAGGAGACCTACTCACATATTTCGAGTATTCCCTTTGAAGACACTTTACCAAGGCTGTCAATCCAAAATACGGCTCCCATTGGGCAGCCATTCTCGCCCTCTGTATCGGTTATGTATCTGTAGTCAAATCCGAAATTAATTGGTTCACCAAGTATCTTTCTTAAATACGACGTATCACACCCAACTTCAATTAGGTCCAAAACACTCTCAAGACTCTCGATATCATTATTTTGCTTGTAGTGCTTTACGTATCTCTCAATATTGTTAGAACTGCAACATAATAGTGCAAACGTTGCACAAACAATTAACAAACTTCGAATTGTAGTAAAATTCCGCATCGTTTTTGTCTTTCTTATTAAGCACTTGCTTTTGATTTACGAATCGTATAGATTAGCCCAATTAGCGGAGCGAGGAATATTACCAGCCCTATAAAAAACATAAAAGCATGCACGCCTTTTATTCCGGGATTTAGAATAGCCTCTCCGGGATTATTTGGATTGTAGTAAACGGTAACTTTTTTGTTTACAGGATATTTATCTGCCTCCACCTGGGCATCTTTTTGCCATTTGTACTGGGCATTTACTGCTAAGTCTATTTTTTCTGACGAGTAATCCATTGTATCAACAGCATAGGTATATACAATGTGCGGAACATACCGTGAACTCCGTGTCACCTCTGATATAATAATAGTCCCCTCGGCAGTTGGCCAACTTTTAGTAGCATATGCATCAATAGCATTGTTGGTTGAATAATAAGTGAGGAGTAATCCTGCCAAACTGGCAAGGATTATTATCAGCATCCCCGATTTTGTTAGTGGTTTTTCCATAAAAATATTCAATTAATTGTATAAAGTTATGTTTTTTTGACAATGAAACCAGATTAGTTTTTGTTTTTCTGTACTCTACACAATGTATTTCTATTAAAAATTGGGGTATAAGTAGTCAGAGTAAATAACGTTAGTTGCTATAAAAGAATAAGGGCGTTGTTGGCGCCCTTTTCTGTTAAAATGGATTGCGTTAATGCCATTTTAAAACATTCGTGAACCCTCTGTAAGCGTTCAATTACTTATACGAAAAAAGGGTTGCGGAAGTTTGAAAATTTTTAGATTTTTTTAAGTATTGTTGCGATTAGTGATTTTAAACCCAATTGCTTTTCGGGGTTCTGGATTTTCTTGTTTTTCGATAAGTTCATCTAGGTAGCTGAATACTAATTCAATATTTTTATCCTGATTTTGCAACTTCTTCTTTATTTCTTCAATTTCTAGTTTTAGACTAAGATTATCAGTTAACATTTGCCTAATCTTCGTGAAAATTCTCATTATTTGAATGTTAACTCTAATGGCCCGATCACTATTTAATATCCCCGACAGCATTGCGACACCCTGTTCGGTAAATGCATAGGGCAGAGCGCGGGTTCCTCCCCAACTTGATATTCCAAATTAGAATTTCAAGTTTTCGAACTCGACTTTACTTAGTTGAAACATAAAATCGTCGGGAAATCTTTTCATATTTCTTTTAACGGCTTTATTTAGATTTCCAGTAGTAACTCCATAAAGTTCGGCTAAGTCCTTATCTAACATCACTTTTTTGTTCTCGTATTAAATATATTTTACTACCAATAATCTCATCGGGGAGCATTAAGTCATCATTCTTCACTTTTGATAGTATTTTTTTGTAATGTAATAAAGTTAGTCATAATTATTTAAATTTTAAACTCTTGTGTAGATCTTGATGGAACTGGTCGGTTAGATAGAGAGTAGAAAAGGGTGAATCTTTACAATAAAAAACGAGTTAAAACTCAGGGCTAGGATTTTTCAAATCGCTCTCGACTCCACTATTGTTGAAAACTACTTTTTCAACATCCACCACAACCCACTATCTTTGCGCGTAATACGTGTGCACAGCTCTGTTTTTCTGCTAAACACCACATTCTCAACCAACTTTTCGTGGAAAAGTTATTAACAATTTGTAAAAAAGTGGGAATAAGTGGGTGAAAGTGGAAAATTTCTATATATTTTTACCAATTGAAAAATTGGTAGAAAAATGTCCTCATTCATTGGTGATTACGATTGCAAAGTTGACGAGAAGGGTCGCGTACTCTTCCCCTCAGCGCTGCGCAAGCAGATTACATCTGCTGCGCCCGATCGGTTCGTGGTGAAAAAGGATATCTACGAGGAGTGCTTGGTGCTCTTCCCTATGGAGGAGTGGGAGCGCCAAAATGCACTAATTCGCAAGAATACCAATCCGTACAACAAGGAGCACAACCAGTTCCTGCGTGAGTTTTACCGTGGCACAGCTGAGGTTTCACTCGATGCTAGCGGACGTTTGCTTTTCTCCAAGCGCCTGCTCGAGATGGTTGGCATTGAAAAGGATGTGGTGTTTGCCGGGATGAACGGCAAAATTGAAATTTGGGCTAAGAGTAAGTACGAAGGCGCACAAATGCCATCGGGCGATTTTGCGAGCCTGGCCGACAAGATTTTGGGATCAACAATTATAAAGGATGAGTAATGGCCTACCACGTACCAGTGTTGCTTGCCGAAAGCATAGAGGGTTTAAATATTAAGCCCAACGGAACTTATGTAGACCTCACCTTTGGTGGGGGTGGCCATTCCCGCCTTAT
>CAZTVB010000436.1:0-2941 GCA_964616315.1 uncultured Rikenellaceae bacterium | reverse complement strand
CAGTATAACTATAAGAGTAATTGTTGAAAATATCATTATTGATTTTAATGTACTGGAGAAATTTTCGGTTAACGTTGGATTTAACACCAATCCATTGGTAAAGTCATTAAGAATACTGGTAACTATGTTGACGAAAAAGGCTGGGAAGAAAGCAATGCTTAGCATGGCAATAACAATTGCTATTTGAGGGAATATCATAGTATTAGAAACCTCATGGGGCTTATGCTCATGAACCTCACGCGGGGTACCAAGGAAAATCACCCCAAATGTTTTTGTAAATGTGAGTAACGATAATCCACCAATAATGCTAAGTCCAGCAAACGAAAGGATTAATAGCAGCGTTAAACCATTTCCACCTACTCCAAAACCATTTACAATGCCACTGTATATAATAAACTCCGATACAAACCCATTAAAAGGCGGAAGTCCAGCAATGGCAATTGCTCCAATAAGGAAAAGTATAGAGGTTTTAGGCATGTATTTAGATAAACCTCCAAGTTTGTCCATATCTCTGGTATGTGTCTGCTGGTAAACAGAACCTGCAGAATAGAAAAGCAGGGATTTGAATAATGAGTGATTTAATACATGGAGCAAAGCGCCGCCAAAGCCAAGGAAGTACATTGCTTCCGATTTTACACCTAAACCTACCAATCCTATTCCGATACCTAAACCAATTATGCCTATATTTTCAATAGTACAGTAAGCAAGCATCCTTTTAAAGTCTCTATGTGCGGCTGCGTTTAGTATTCCATATATTCCAGTTAGGACTGAAATAGAAATAACTATCTCGCCCAAAAGTAGATGGTTGTTTGTTAAGTACGAAGCAACTCTAATTATTCCATAAATTCCCATTTTCACAATAACACCAGACATTACTCCCGACACATGCGATGGCGCCGATGGGTGTGCATGAGGCAGCCAGCTGTGTAAAGGAATAAAACCTGCTTTTAACCCAAAGCCCACAAAAAACAAAAGGAACAACCAAATATTACTATTTCCCTGAAAGAATATTTGAAATGCATCAAAATTAAACGAACCCGTTTTTGCATATAGCCAGATAAAACCTATGGTTAAAAACACAATGCTTATATGCATCTGTACAAGATAGTTAATGCCAGCCTTTAGTGTTTTAGTATTATGTCCATCAAACATCACAAGCATTGCCGATGATAATGACATTATTTCCCAAATAACAAGGAAAACAAATCCGTTTTGCACAATACTCACCAGAATCATGGAAAGGTGGAATATGGCAAACATTATCCAATGCAAGTTGAGTTTTGATGCAGGATTAGAGTATCCTTTAAGATATCCAATCCCATAAATTGCACCTGTAACGGAGGTGAAGTTTATAATCAGCAAAAACCAGGCAGATAGCCCATCTACTTTTACAGGAACAGAACCAATAAATGAACCTAAATTTATTTGGTACATTAAAGCGTTCCCAGCTATTGCATATAAAGCCATTAAACTGCTTAGAAGCGCCACTATTATAACTGTAACAAATGCAATTTTGCCGCTTTTACTATTATTGCTATCGATATAACTCATAATCAGTTTGCAAATTCATTGTTTAAAGTTCTGTCGTATACCTTACTTAATCACAATTAATTTCAACACCCCTTGCTTGAAGTACAAAATCTAATTACCTTAATTCAAAATAGAATTACGCCCATGAGTTAAACAAAAGTACTTATTGCTGATTAGATGATTGCAATAAACTGTAAAGTAAAGATTAGAAATATCTCGTTTTATAAAAACGAAGGTGCAAAGTAAACTATTTTTGAAATACGTTATCCTCCAAATAGTATTTTGTTTAACATAAAGATTTGAGTTAAATTTCGGTTTTGCAACAAATTATGCCATTTTAAATAAATACAATAAGATATGGAGTTGAACAATACAATCAAAACAATTCTTGAGCGTAAAAGCGTTCGGAGTTTCGAAAATAAACCTATTGGAAAAGATCAACTAGAGTTTATACTAATGGCAGGGATGGCTGCTCCGTCGGCTCGAAACCTTCAACCCTGGGCGTTTATTGTGGTTACCGATAAGGATATTATGAATACTTTGGCCGATAGACTTCCATATGCAAAAATGCTACACGAAGCTAGCGCTGCCATAGTAGTTTGCGGTGTACCCGAAAACGCAGGCGATAGTCCGGAAGGCTACTGGGTTCAAGATTGTTCCGCTGCAACTCAAAATATACTTTTGGCCATAGAATCTATGGGACTAGGGGCAGTATGGACAGGCGTTTATCCAAGGACAGATAGGGTTGATGTGGTACGAGATGTTCTGTCGATTCCCAAAACCGTTTTCCCGTTGAATGTTATTCCTGTTGGATACCCTAAAGGAGAAAACAGGCCTAAGGATAAATTTAAGCCTGAGAATATTCGCTGGGGAAAATGGTAAAGCTATATGTCGCCTAAAAGAGTGTCCTTGGTAAGTTTCCTGTAACTATTCGTAAATCCGTTACAGGTTGCCTTTACCTTATCCATTTCCTCAAGGTTAGGTTCTATGCTTAAGCCATGATTATCTAGTTTCTCCTCCACAAAGGCAAGCGATAATTGCTCAATGTGCCTTGCAGGCTGATATGCTATATTTTTTGTGTCCTTCAAAAGAACCTCGTTAACTAATCCGCTGTCTATCATCAATGTTAGCAAGTTTCTCATTAAACGTTGAGGGATATGAAGCATTTTGGATAGTTCAAGGCTTGTTAGTGGTTCTTCACCTTCTTTGAATCGTTTAATAATTGTGGTGAGAATTAGTATAGATAGCAATTTACGGTTATTATGACTGATATAATCGGTCTCCTTCTCAAATTCATACATCTCAACGTTCTGGTAGGCAAATGATATTTCGGCTCCAAAAAGCACAATTAGCCAGCTGGTTTGCATCCAGATTAGGAATAGAGGTAAAGCCGCAAAACTACCGTAAATAG